>CAUOQW010000102.1:0-7357 GCA_963506825.1 uncultured Cellvibrio sp. | reverse complement strand
GCTATAATCGCGCGCAAAATAACGCGAAATTGTACCTTACCCACCTCATTCCAGCAGCAAGGGGCCAGAGTTTGACTCATTTAGATTTCCTTAAGATAGGCTCCTACCAAGGAAACATTGCACCTGAATTCGATATTGACACGCTGCGCGCGCAATTGTTGCAAATTCCCGTCTTACTGAAAAATAACAATGTAACCAAACTTTCAGACGGCGCGGACTATGTAGTGAAATTGCCGCTGCAAACAGCACTGGGCGAAATCATTGTTGCACTGAAAGTGTTTAAACGTCAAAGCTGGTTAAAAGATCGCTTCGATCGCAAGCAAAAATCCAAAGCCGAACGCTCTTATATCGCCGCCTGTCATTTACAAGCACACAACATAGGCACACCGGCCCCCATAGCATGGCTAGATCGCTGGGAAAATAATCGCCTATTGGAAAGTTATTTTCTATGCGTTTTTCAACCAGCTATTTGCCTGCGCGATGCACTCACCGATATTTATTATAACGCCCGCAATAATGACCCCTTAATGGAATTATTGCATTTGGTAGCGCCAGAAATTCGCGCCATGCACGATGCAAATTTTATGCATGGCGATATGGGCAACCAGAATATATTGCTACCTAAAAATGCCGATGGCACTTGGGCGAAACCGCAATTTATAGATTTGAACCGCGCTGTTATTACCAACCGCCCACTCACGGCTAAAGAGTGCGCCTTTGATTTATCGCGTCCCATATTACCGGGTAACTACCTCAAATTTTTTAAACAAATTTACTGCCAACATCAGGATGTTCCGCAAGACCTCAATAAATACGAACAAAACTATCGCAAACGTTTTGAGTTTCATCGTAAATCACGCAAGTTTCGCCGCCCGCTGCGTTACTTAAAAAATCGCCACATTCCACCAACCCATCGCACCTACCCGGATTCCAAAGACTATTGGCTGTGGGATGAAAAAACCGCGCAACCCATGATTGCCTTATCGCGCGATGAAAAACACCGCGAACGTTTTTTGCGTGATTTGTTGGTAATGGTTGGCCAAGGTTTATTAGCTTTGCCAAAACTTTATGTAGCCTACAAACAATTAAAGCAGCAAAGCTTTCAGCAGGAAGTTGTGCTCAAGGGTCGCATAGGTGTAGCACTACACCCGCATGAAAATTATCTTGCGCCCGAGCGCAAGCTCTTAGGTGAACTTGGCAATCCACCGGTATTGCTTCGTTTCTGTCATCATGAAGGCGCAGCAATTTGGGGTAAAACCATTCAGCTTATTCAACAACTGCACAGCGATGATATTGAAGTCATGGTGGCATTTGTGCAGGACCGCCAAGCAGTTTTACAGCCTGAGCAATGGGCTGCATTTTTAAACAAAGTAATTCCCGCTATTGCAAACTACGTGTGCCATATTGAAATCACCCACGCCTATAACCGCATTAAATGGGGCGTGTGGAGCATGCAAGAATTGCAAGCTCTTATGGCTCCCGCATTTGAACTGAAAAACCAATATCCGCAGATTAAACTCACCGGCCCGGCCTGTATTGACTTTGAGTATTTGCCGGTGATTGCCGCGCTTAAATCGTTACCCAAAGGTAAATCTTTTGCGGCACTTTCGCATTTGTTGTATGTGGATAGACGCGGCGCGCCAGAAAATCCTCAAGGCCCATTTTCTACGCTAGAAAAATGCGCACTACTTAAAGCACTCACGAAAATTTCGCCGCAATGCGAAGAGAAAGTGATTATCTCAGAAGTGAATTGGCCGATAGAAGCTACCGATATCTGGTCGCCAATTGTGTGCCCTTATGTCACCCCACATTGGCGCAAACGAGCATCCGGCGAAACCGAAAGCAACTACGCCAACTTTATGCTGCGCTATATAGCCATTGCAATTTGTTCAGGCCATGTTGAGCAACTATTTTGGTGGCGTTTATCTGCCAAAGGTTATGGCTTGGTGGATGACCAAAATGAATTTAAACCGCGCTTGGCTTTTAATGTACTGCAATATTTTTTAGTTCGCTTGGGCGATGCCACTTTTATTAAAAAATGGCCATCAGCTAAAAATACTTATGTGTTGGAATTTCGCAACGCAACTCAGCAAATATTGATGGCATGGACAACCAAGGGCGAATCAAATGAATTGGCCGAGTTTGATGCGCAAAAAGTGTATGACCGAGATGGCAACAACATAAAAGAAAAAATAATTACTGAGGCGCCGATTTATTTGGTGCGAGCACTACTTTAATTTCAGAAAATACGCCTCACCGTTAAAGGCTTCCTTAGCAACCTGCTCCTGTCATTTTCAAAAAGTGGGAGGGAGAAATTACAAGAGGAGTTGCGATAAGGCCCATAGGGAATAGCTACCGATAAAGTGCGCTAGGAGACGGAAAATCCCAGCCCCTAAGTTCATCGTACAAACCGGAAAATCGACCGGAGGTGACATGATGAACAAAATCTTTTGGGCCTTAATCGCTCTGACAGCAGCACTCTGCATAACCTCCTGTTCGGGAAAGCCCGATGACATTACTCCCGTCAAAAACTTTCAAGCCGAAAAGTATCTAGGCACTTGGTATGAAATAGCCCGTTTAGATAACCGCTTTGAGCGGGGCTTAACCCAAGTCACTGCAACCTATAGCCTCCGGGATGACGGCGGCATAGGCGTACTAAATCGCGGCTACTCCGCCAAGAATAAGGAATGGAAGGAATCCATTGGCAAAGCCTATTTTGTAGAAGACAAAAACACCGCCCATTTAAAAGTGTACTTCTTTGGCCCCATTTACGGCTCCTACGTTGTGTTCGACCTCGACGAAAACTATCAATACGCCTTGGTAACCGGTGCTGATAAATCCTATTTCTGGCTACTCGCCAGAACTCCCACAATTCCCGGCGATGTAAAAGCCGCACTCTTAGAAAAAGCAACCGCCTTAGGGTTTGATACAACCCAATTGGTTTACGTAGAGCAAACGAAAGCTAAGCAATAAAAGCACCCCATCTTTACAAAAATTGAACACTTATGATGCAGCGTAGATAGAGAATGCCCCCTATACTCGGACATTAGGATTTTCAGGCAATCACCTATCCATCATTTTGTAGGCCACCTATGCATAATAATAATGTGGTAGATACACCCACGAACGCCCTTACAGACGAATCGCTATTGACGGATTTACCCCCAGCAATGCCAATCTCTACCCCAGCCTCATCACTGGGTTTGGCTGGATTAGCCGCTTTGGCCACCAGCAGTTGCGGCGGTGGTGGTGGGGCAAGCCAAACAGCATCAGTCACCAGCTCTATTTCAAATTCAGTATCCAGCGCGTCTAGTTCAATCGCCAGTTCGGCATCTAGCGTGAATACAAGCGCAAGTGCAGTGTCCAGCTCTTCGTCAAGCTCATCTAGTTCAGCACCAACGTCTTCAAGTTCATCTTCCAGCTCTAGCAGCTCTGGGCTTCGCTATAACGAAACAGAAGCCGCTCGATTTTTATTGCAAGCGCAATTCACCGCCACTGATGCAGAAATACTCGCCGTAAGAACCTCAGGTTATGACGCTTGGCTCACCTCACAATTTAATGCCGCTATTGATCAAACTGGCGCTGAATGGTTAACAGCCAGCGGGCATGCCACAGCAAATGATACGGGCAATTACTTTAACCCGGTGTATGGCGATTGGATGGCATGGAATCAATTGCTGACAGGTACAGGTCAGGTGCGCAAGCGTTTGGCCTTGGCACTTTCAGAGTTTTTTGTAGTGTCTTTAAGCCCTATTGATGGCTTTTGGCCGCCGATGTTAATTGCAGGTTATTGGGATTTACTCAACGCTAAAGCCTTCGATAATTTTAGAAACTTACTTGAGGATATTTCGTTAAACCCTGCCATGGGATTTTTCCTAAACACCAAAGGTAATTTAAAAGAAGATGTTCCTTCAGGCCGACAACCCGATGAAAATTATGCGCGCGAAATCATGCAATTATTTTCTATTGGACTCTATGAATTAAATCTAGATGGCACAATAAAATTAAATAACCAAGGTCAACCTATTGAAACCTATGTGCAATCAGATATCACCAATCTTGCGCGAGTATTCACCGGTTACGATTGGGATTATTCAAAAGTAACCCAGCAAAATACCACCTTTGAACCCTATCCAATTCCCACGCCCGAATTTACCAGTGGGCGCATGAGATTTGATGCAAACAAACATTCAAAGCTAGCGGTTAGTTTTTTGGGTACCAATATTCCAGCCAATACCCCAGGGGCGGAAGCTTTGCGTATCGCATTGGATACATTGTTTAATCATGCGAACACAGGGCCATTTTTTGCGAAGCAAATGATTCAGCGCTTGGTTACATCCAACCCAAGCCCTGCTTATATTCAACGCGTAGCAACTGCATTTAACGACAATGGTTCAGGCGTGCGCGGTGACCTTAAAGCCGTATGGCGAGCAATACTAACAGACACTGAAGCCCGCACTTTACTTAACAACACCATTGCCGGTAAGTTGCGAGAGCCTATTGTGCGGCTCACACAAATTGCGCGTACATTAGATGTGACCAGCAGCAATGGCAAGTGGGAAATTTACGATCTCTCGAATGCAGATACAGGTTTAGGCCAAGCGCCTTTGCGCTCCCCCTCAGTGTTTAATTTTTTTCGCCCTGGCTACATTCCACCCAACACTGCCTTAGCCGAGCAAGCCTTATTAGCGCCAGAGTTTCAATTACACAACGAAACCACCACCGCCGGATACATTAATTTCATTGCCAACTTTATTCGCAATGGTTACGCCGATGTAAAACCATCCATTGTAGCGCTTCACCCGCTAGCAATAGATGCCAAAGCACTGATTGATTGGCTCAATTTACATTTAACAGCCAATCAACTTTCTAGTGCGACCATCGACTTAATTCTAAATGCTTTAGAATCCATTAAGGTAAGCAGCCCAACCTCTGTTATTGCCAGAAACAATCGAATCTACGCGGCCATTTTGTTGGTGGTTGCTTGCCCAGAATATTTAATTCAGAAGTAGCCAACCATGCATATCAATAAAATAAATGACATGACACGTCGCGCTTTTTTAAAACGTGCTGGCGCACTTTCCATGATGGGCGTAGGCGCACCGCTCGCACTGAATCTTGCGGGCATTAGCGAAGCGGCTGCATTTGAATCCAGTGATTATAAAGCGCTGGTGTGCGTATTTTTATTTGGCGGAAACGATTACGGCAACACAGTCATACCTTTTGATACCACGAATTATGATCTCTACAGCAAAATTCGTGGCGGCGGCGCAGGCCGCACCGCTGGCGGTATAGCGCTGGGGTACGATGCTCTTGCCGCAACAGCGCTTACAACACTTGCGCCACAAATGCTCACTAATAATATTCAGTATGCGTTATCGCCTGAATTAAAATCCATGGCGTCGTTATTTAATACTGGCAAAGCCGCCGTGCAATTAAACATTGGGCCGCTACTTACGCCACTAACACTTGCGCAATACAAAGGTTCAGACCGCGTAAAATATCCGCTACCACCCAAATTATTTTCGCACAATGATCAACAATCTATTTGGCAAGCGTTGAATAGCGAAGGGGCAACCAGAGGTTGGGGTGGCTACATGGGTGACCTCGCTCTTTCCAGTAACAATATTAGTACGCTCACCTGTATTTCAGCATCGGGTAACGCCGTATTTTTAGCTGGCGATAATGCACTGCAATATCAAATTAGTCCTTCCGGTGCCATTCCCATTAATACCGCTAAAGGCACAGCCTTTAGCTCTTCAACCGTATCTAGCGCGTTAAAAAAATTAATCACCCAAAGCAGCCCGCATCTGCTAGAAAATGAATTAGCTGCGGTGACCAAGCGCTCCATGGATTTAGAAGAAATAGTCAACGCAGCCTTAAACCCTATAAATTTATCAACCTCATTTGATCGTGACAGCAAAAGGAATTCACTCGCCGACCAATTAAAAGTCGTTGCACGTTTAATTGGCGCACGCGATGTGTTGGGCGCAAGACGTCAAGTATTTTTTGTATCCTTGGGTGGGTTTGATACGCACGATGGTCTTAATGAAAATCATCCAAAATTGTTAGCGCAAGTGGATGAAGCCATGAGCGCGTTTTATCAAGCCACAGTGGAATTAGGTGTTTCAGAAAAAGTCACCAGTTTTACCGCATCAGATTTTGGTCGCACCCTAGCCTCCAATGGCGATGGTTCAGATCACGGCTGGGGCGGTCATCACTTTGTCTTAGGTGGTGCAGTTAAGGGTGGGCAGTTCTATGGCACAGCTCCACAAATTTCACTCACCAGTGACGATCAAGTCGGCCAAGGTCGTTTATTGCCCTCAACCTCGGTTGATCAACTCGCTGCCACTTTAGCGCGTTGGTTTGGCGTTAGCAGCAGCGAAATTAATTCTATTCTGCCAAATGTGAATCGCTTTGCGAGTAGTAATCTTGGCTTTATGAAATAAAAAAACAGACATATATTGCCATTCACTCATTAAAATTTTTCTGCGCTCTCTATCACAAATCTGCAAGACAAAAGCCCCTCTGTGCGCAAACACACCGACTTTGCTATTTAATTTTTTTATTATAAGCGGTCTACCGGCCACAATTAAATCTACCAAAAATGCATAAGCAATATGCTGCAAGCTTTTCCCATTAAGGTTTTATTAAGATAGGAATTGTTTACATTAGGTGGGTATAGCTATAAACGTTTTTTAGAAAACTTGGAGTACATGTTATGAACAAATCAATGATTATTGGGATAGTCTTAGGTGCAGGTGTTGCTACCGCAGGTGGTGCAATTGCCGGTTATAAATATTTTAAAGAACCCACCCATGCCGATGTGCTCAATGCGCAAGCGATGATTAAAAAAACAAAGGTACCGCGTAAAGAATGCCGCGAAGAAACCGTTACTCATCAACGCGAAGTAAAAGATGATAAACGTATTGCCGGTAAAGCTATTGGCGCAGTTGTAGGTGGCGTTTTGGGGCACCAAGTGGGCGGTGGCGATGGCAAAAAAGTCGCTACAGTCGCAGGTGCAGTTGCCGGTGGTTATGCGGGTGATCGCGTCCAAAACAATATGCAGAAAAAAGATACTTACACCACTGTTGAACAAGTATGTAAGACGGTGTACGACACTCGTGAAGATATTACCGGTTATGACGTTACCTATCGTTTAGACGGTAAAGAGTCTGTGGTGCGTATGTCTTATGATCCGGGCAATAAAATTCCGCTGCAAAATGGGCAGTTGGATTTAACATCACCTGCAGAAAAGAAACAACCTTAACACCAATACTCCTAAGCCACGGCCACCACTTGTGGCGGTGGCTTAGGAGCTTATATTTCCCTTCTTAAAATTTATTCTACAACACTC
>CAUOQW010000101.1:0-7364 GCA_963506825.1 uncultured Cellvibrio sp. | reverse complement strand
GCGTGTACAAGTTTCAAAAAAGGAATATGCCATAAATAGATCCAAATGCTATTTTCCGCAATGAACATTAAAATGCGCTTCACAAACTTAAAATGATTAACTATTTTTTCAACATGCGGAACTAAAAGCCAAGCAATGCAGGAAATAAAAATCGCATATGAAAAATAATACACAGTAGGAGGGTACTTATGTGCCTGGGTATATACAACATGCCCGTGATCCCACCAGAAATATGAAAACAAACCAGAAAAAATTAAACATGAAATTACTGCACAAAAAATAACTTCTTGCGCATTCATAATCGATATACGTAAACCCAATGCAAAAACCAGAGAGTAGGGAATAATATAATGCGTAATCTGTGCCAGATCTTTCGCCACTCCGGCCGAAAAATACGGCTTAGATAAAATACAAATAATTTCATATAGGAAAAATAGAGCTAATATACCGACAAGGTATGTTTTTGTACTTTTAGTATTTTTATTGTACTGATAAATAAGAGGGGAAACTAATGCTACCAATAAAAATACTTTTATTATCCATACATAACCTATTCCACCCATTAATAAATAGCTCTGAAGCAATATAGAATGAGTGAGGTTTTCGATTTCCAACTTAAAAACAACAATGCATCCGAAATATACAGTTAAGAAAATCCAGACGGGGAATACGAGACGCTTTACTCGCTTCCACATATAGCTTAAAAAACCCTCATATTTGTAAGATAATCCAAACGACATCCCAGAGATTAGCACCATTAACGGCACATCAAAATTTCTCAACTGGAAGATTAATGAGGGAGGGTTTACATGAGCCAAAATAATCATAGCTATCCCTAATACCTTCAATAGATCTATTCGCTCATCTCTCATCCTAACTTCCATGCAATAAACCCCAGTAAAACAGATTATTAAAAAGCATTTACACTTCCTCTACATATAAATATTGGGACGCAACTATTTTTATAATGCCACACGGAAATATACTATTTATTTTCAGATACCAATAAATAACTTAGCGCGGCTAAGCGATAACATTCTTTTTCAGTGCTTGAATGACGCCATAGCGGAAAACGAATATCTACCGCCGGAACTGAAAATATTTTTGTCATTGCCTTTACTCCCTCCGCAATATCGTCACTCAAGTAATTCTGTAAATTCTTTTGATGCTGTTCATACCTAAATGGACTAAGTAAGACCTCTTGCGTCGAGCTTATTTTATTCGCAGCCGACTCTAATTTTTCGAATAACTGTTCAACTTTTGCCAAAATTGAACCTGAAGAAAAATGCATAGACGTTAATGAAAACACTTCAGGAAACAAAACATTAGATACCTTTTTGAATAACCCCCTATTAAAGCGATGCTCAAATGGCAGGGATAGAAAGAAATCAATAAACTCTTCATCTATGAAAGGTTCGGCAACAGAAACCCCCATATGAGCGCGATGATAGTGAAATAAATGGGTAATCAAATTATTTTGACGCTGCTGAATTTTCCAGAATTCATGAAATGTGTGCACAGGACTACCAGACTGAAGAAATGCATTATATGTTAAATTAAGATCTGAGATTATTTCATCCTTGTAGATATCAACAAGTTGCGGGTAAAGTGATGAACGATATTTTTCGAAAACAGCTTGCGGAGTAGAGAGTTTCATACCTTCTTCTACGATTTCTGTCATAGCACCTGTAATCGGATCACCAAAATAACCGAAAATGCGAGGCAACTTCTTTAATGCATCCGGCAATAACTTCCCACAGCAATATATACCATGTGTATGCATTCCTGTAATCATACCACCAGAGTTCCTAACGACTTCTTTAGCGAAATCTTTATAGCACCGGCGATCTAGATTAAACGTGAAATGTTTAAGATTTAATTTTTTAGCAACTTTCTTCGCACACCATGTTTCAAAAGACCAACCTCTCTGAAAAGTATATGTGTTTATTACCTTCGAACTCTTTTGTCTCTTTCTCAATAGCACCGCCAGAAGCCTAGAATCTAAGCCTCCCGTTATAGGCAACACAACATCATTAAGGCTTAGATTATCCATAAGGCGCGCCAAGTGATGCTTCGCTAGAGCTTCAACTTCAACATTGCTTAGTTCAACATTTGTTTGTATTTTCGGTAGCCAACGCCAAGTCTTAACAACCTTCTTTTCAGCAAGTATTAGTTCTACCTGTTCAGCACACTGAACTTTTTTCACGCACTCAAATAATGTTCTTTCAGATAAAGGGCCATCAAACAATATGGACTCTATTAGGCCCACCTTATCAAAATCCCTTTCATTGATGCATGAACTGCCTTTGACCATTTTCAGAACAGTGCTAGCGCTATCAGAAACAATTAATTCATTTTCTTTCCAACCCCAAAAAAGTGGGGCTGGGTTTCCTATAGCGGATCTCAAAATAACAACTTTATTTTCAATATCGAAGGAGATACTTGTTTGTGTTTTCGCCGTGTTCTTTGAGTTATCCTCTGGCTGAAATGAAATAATTCCATCGTACTCTGGAGACAGAGTTTCATGCACACACTGCAAATTATCTTCCGTAAAGGAAAATACTATCATCATTGAACCTCATAGAAATAGTAAAAAAGCTAGCTCTTCAGTACTGAAATGGTTGCATGTATATACAACCTAAATGCTGCCATACTAGGCTTTACACTTAAGCTCTTATATGCATATTCTTTTTGATCGCGATATAAATGACGCTTTTTGCACGAATAAGCCATGCCTAAATATTCATTCGCTAATTTATTTTGGTAAATATGCTTTAGACCTCGATGAAAATACTCTTCTTTCAAGCAGGAAAGCACTTCTATCTTAGATGGCGCACGCTTGGAAGTATCCCTGTTACTTATACCATCTAATTGCACACGATATTTATGCAATACCTTATGCAAATAAATTGCATTATGTTTAAGAATAAACATCACCCAAAATAAATAATCATCTGCATTTTTTAATTTTTCATTAAATACATCGACTGATGAAATTGCAGATTTTCTTAATACGACGCTGGACGTACCGATATAATTTACTTGCAGCAAGGCATGTACTGCAGTATCGGTTCCCAACCTGACCCATCCCCCTACAGAAGGAATACCATTGATAGCTCGCCAAAACGTGTCATACGATTCAAGAAAATTTTCATTGATAATGCCGTTGTCTTCATCTATTGACGAGAAATTAGTGAATAGAAAATCCACATCTGGCTCATTATCTAATACTGCTATGGAATCGCTTACTTTGTCGGGTAGCATTACATCATCAGCATCAAATATAAAAACGTATTCACCCAAAGCATACCTAATACCGCTGTTTCTCGGAGAGGCGGGGCCTCCGCTATTACTTTGCCAATAGTACTTTATGCGGGGATCAGTGTAACTTTTTATAATGCTTGCAGTATTATCTATAGACCCATCATCAATGATGATACATTCAAAGTCAGAAAAACTTTGATTTAAAACTGAATTTAATGTCTGCTCTATATATTTCTCTGCGTTAAATACAGAAATCACTATGCGAGCTCTTGGCATACTTACTCACCTTACTGGTATTTGAATACTTAACAAAATTGCTTTGTCTGTGGTTCATAACAGCCTATTTTGCGACAGGGCGCATTTTGCGCTGCACGATATTTTTAATTGAGAGGATATCCTCCCTTGAGCACAGAATGACGCAAACCATCGATTGCGCAAACACAACAAGGGGAGCGAATAGGATTATTTGCAGTAAATTTAAACTCTTCAACTCTGGCGCAAAGCAAGATACAAAATAACTTAACACCGCAGTGGTAATGGAAAATAACATTATCCTTAGCACCAAATTCGCCCACCCCAAATTGACATACTTGGCCGCGAACAAAGGCGTAATAATTAGGCGGCCCACCAAATTGGGAATGGTAATGGCGTAAGCAGCACCCAGTACGCCAAGAATAGGAATTAAATACCAACACAGGAGCGCACAAACCACGGTCTCTGCTATAGAGATCCATGAAGCGATATGATGTTTATTCAGTGTCATAAGTAAACTATTCAGTGGGCTGGCAAAATAAACTGAAAATCTGCCTATGGCTAAAATCATTAAGCATGTAAATGCGTTCTGGGCTGATATTGAACCTTTCATCCAAACATCTATAAAACTAATTCCCAGCAAATAGAAACCCACCAAAATTAAGGAGCCTAGCGCTATATCTAGCTTTATAAATACACGCACACTCTTCTCTAATTTTTCTGTTTCGCCTTTTGCATAATACTCTGTAAAAATTGGCCCTGTTATGCCGGTTGCCTGCCCCAAAAATTGAAGTGCATATTCCACTAGCCTAACCGCCACATAATAAGCCGTAAGCGCGCTATTACCCACATAGAATGCAATAAACCAGATATCCATTTTGTCGCGCAACATGGCATTCATGTCAGTAATAAAAACCCATTTACTGAAATGAAATACGTCCTTAAACGTAGACAGGTCAATGAAAGAGCGCTTAAATTCCAATTCTTTAAAAATACTGGTGGTGAATTTTACAAAAATTGCGGTGCTAACTAGCCCTGTGCAAAGGGTAATAAGCGCCATAGCAACCAGCCCAGAACCATTTGAAATGAAATAGTATATTAACAATGCATCAATAATACTTTTGCCTAACTTAACGAGAGCGATGAAGTCATAACGCATGTATGCACTGATAATTCCAGGGAATGCTTTTGCAGGAAATTCCAGCGCTAAGGATAAACCGGTGATAATAAGTATGGTTTGTGCGAGCGATAGGTTCTTTGCGTTATCCATTAAGCCTGCAGCACCATATTGCGCAGCTAGTACCGATGCAATTAAAACAATACCACCCAAGAGCGCATAGATGACCAGCGCAGTATTAATAATTTTATTAGCAGCTTGAGGATTATTTTGATGGATGTATTTAGATACGTAACGGGTAACTGCTTGGTTAAAACCTAAATCCAAGAGGTAATAAGTCCCCACCACACTGCCGATGACAATCCATAAGCCATACAGTTCTTGGCCGAGCGTTGCAATTAAGAAGGGCATCATAATTATGCCAATTGCAATGCTTATAAAGGTTTGTAAAACTCGAAAACTCGAACCTCTTACAATTAAGGATAATTTTGAACTCACTAGACTGGCCTTTTATTTAAATATCCTTGCGCACTACGCAAAGCTTTGAGGTAACTTCTTTCAATTGCGTGGCTAGCAATAAATTGGGTTTGAGTTGCTATTCGCTTTTTATAATCACTATTTTTGCCAGTGCCTGCCATAAAATCATAAATTTGTTGATTGGCTATTGCTTGCTCTATGCCATAACCCATGTGTAACGCACCCAATGCAATTTTAGGGTATTTATTTTCTTGATACCCAGACTGGAAGTTGTAGCGGGTTGATTGCCAAATCACATCGAAGATTATGGAAACTGCTTCGCCGTTTACATGCATTGACTGCAAAATAAAATTGCCGCCCTGTGCCACTAACCGCTCACAGAAAATTTTCATAAACTTCTGTGAATCTGGTGAGTAACAGGGGCGCCCCCAACGCTGACAATGAAAGTGATTTAATAAAGCAAATGCTTGATTGACAGTTTCAATGGTGTAATTTTGAAAGTGAACCTCACCCTGCTGAGCCAGATTTTTACGGCGATTAAAATAGGCCAACCGAGTATTACTGCCTAATTGGGCCAGGTAACTGTCAAAGCATTGAGCCTGCGCAGCGTAAGCGGGCTCGATGTTTTGGGTATGCAGCATCAGGGCGGGTTGCATTACCATGCTACGGATATTTTGCTCTGCCGCTGAGTGCTGCAAAATATCTGGCAAGTAAAATTGCTGCCACGCTAAGCCACTAATTGCGCTATAGAATTCCTTTACACTGCCAGTGAGGCTCACAAGCGCAGACAAATCATTGTATTCAGCACGTGGAGTTGATACTGAAGCGTAGCCAACGCCCGCAAGGCAGAGGGTTTTGACAGGTATAAATCTTTTGAGCCACGCTTGGGTGATATATACATGTTCGAGGGGGTTCGCCCGACCACCCAAGTCGATTAATTGTATTCTTGAGTCCTTTCCCCAGGTATCTATCCATGCCTGCACCCAAGCCTCGGTTCTAAACACACTATTGTTGTCCTGAGTGCGGCCTTGGGTGAGGTTTTGCTCCATAAATATTATTTTTTACGAGCTTGTTCAAGATGCATTTTAATATCTTTGTTATCTGCTGCAATTGACGCTGCGCGCTCAAGCACTGCTATACCTTCTTTTACATAGTTAGTTTCAACCAGAATCCAACCGAAGGTGTCTAAAATTTCAGCTGAGCTGGGAGCAAGTTGCGCTGCACGTTTCGCCAATTCAAGTGCGCGCGCATCTTTTCTTTCATAATACATCCACGCTAAATTATTGAGTGCTATAGCTGAGTTCGGTGAGATTTCCACGGCTTTCTCATACCACTTTAATGCTTCATCCGCCTTATTGTTATTCTGTGCAGTAACGGCTTGCATTAAGGCTGCACGATAACTGGTGGGTATTTTTTTACTCCAATCATTCAAGAAGCTTTCAACCTGATCCTTTTGTTCAGCTTTTTGATAATGCTGGAGCAGCGCTTCTGCAACCATTTCTGATGGCTGAGTCGCCCAGGATTTACGATACAGATCTAACCCTTCTTCATTTTTGGATTCTGCAAAACGGATAATGCCCTGAATGAATAAACGCGAATGTTCATTCTCTTTAGTTTGCACAAATTGATCTAATAATTTTTGCGCTTCCGGTATATTTTTTTGTGCAATTTCAAGCTGAATAACACTCGTTAAATAAAGCACATTCTCAGGATAAAAATTAAGCGCTTTTAACATGTAAATTTTTGCATCGGCGCCTTTATTTTGGCCATGCAACCAAATGCCATAGACTTGATACAGATTGGCAGCCAGTTGTTTTACGTTCGGTGCTTTAGCACTGCGCTCTAAAGCTCTATCAATATATTTTATGGCTTCTGGCATTTGCTGTTGCTCTTGTAATATTTGAGCAAGCACAGCTGATGGCTGCCACTTATCTGACTTGGCTTCTAGTTGCGTTAAAAAGGCAATGGCTTCCGGAGTACGTTTTAATTCACGCACCAACTGATACCATTTTGCATAAACGGGAATTTGCGTGGGGTCCTCCGTCAAAAGTGTTTGCCAAGTGCTAATGGCTTTTTGTGGCTGTTTTTGTTGTTGATACAGTTCCGCCAAACCGGTGTAGGCTAATATTTTTTCTGAGTTATCTTTGGTTGAAAGCGCTTTTTCAAACATAGCCTGTGCACCGGCATAGTCTTTTTGTACTAACTTAAACCAACCATCAATAAATGAACCGCGTGGGTTAGTAGGGTAATCCTT
>CAUOQW010000100.1:0-7482 GCA_963506825.1 uncultured Cellvibrio sp. | reverse complement strand
TAACTAATACCTAACACTGCGATAAAAACAATAACAAATAAAACACTAAGTTTTATCCATGTATGCTGCTTTTTAGAGGAGATAGATGATGCTTGTAAAAGTTGCTCATCGTAGCCTTCTGCGCCATCCAGCACTGGTTGCCGCTGCGATAAATCACGCAACATATCGTTAAGCAAACTCATAAATTAATCCCCAAAAAGCCAGGAATTAACAATGCTGAAGCGGCTGCCAAAGCGGCAGCTGCTGGCCACAACCACAGATTTTGTTTTGCTAGCACACGTCCAATGGAGCGACTCTCTCTCGTATCAGCAATAGCTCTGGCCATATGACTGCGCGTTACTTTTTCACTTTTCTCGCCATAAGCGGCAAGCATGGCTTTGTGCGAAATGACATTAATTAAACGCGGCACACCGCCAGAAGCACGGTAAAGCAAGCTAAGCGCTGACCGCGAAAATAAATTTGCGCCGCGATAGCCCGCTGAGCTTAAACGGTAGGCAATATAATCTGCCAAACTTTTACGGGGAATTCCCTGCAAATACTCTGAGAAGACAATACGCTGTTTAAGCTGACGCAAGTCTGGGCGATTCAATAAGTCATCCAATTCTGGCTGGCCAATTAATACCACCTGCAAGAGCTTATTTTTTTCAGTTTCTAAATTAGTGAGTAAGCGCAACGCCTCTATAGTTTCACGCGGCATGGCTTGGGCTTCATCGACAATAAGCACTACTTGTTTTTTTTGCTGCGCCAAATCAACCAAGCGTTGATTAATTTCGCGTAAGAGCTGATAAGAAGGCATTTTTGGCGAGAAGGCAATACCAATTTCTTCAGCCAAAAACCATTTAAGTTCTGCCGGGGTTAAGTAAGGATTAGGGATATAAGCAGTGAGAAAATTATCGCCAAGGCTCGCTAATAACTTACGGCTTAGCAAGGTTTTACCTGTACCAACTTCGCCAACAATCTTGATAAAACCTTCGCTGTGGCGTAACGCTAATAAAAGCGTACTCAGCACTTCGCGGTGACTCTGACTATTAAAGAAAAATTGCGTGTCAGGTGTCAGCGAAAACGGATGCTCCACTAATCCAAAGTGCTGGCGGTACATAAAAGCCTCGGGCAACGATTAAGCGATGCTATTGATTTCTATATTCATCGCCAATTTTTTGAATTCGCGTTTCACTTTGTTCTAGTTGATTCTGCCAAGTGTCGCCATCAACAACTATAGGGCGCAACAAAATCACCAGTTCTGTTTTTGAACTCGCTTTGTTTCTGGTACGGAACAAACTATTTACTACGGGAATATCACCCAGTAATGGGCGCTTTCCGTCGGTTTTGTTTTTGCTTTCTTGCATTAAACCGCCCAGCACAATCACTTGGCCATTTTTTGCTTTCACAATGCTATCGGATTCGCGAATACCGCGCAGCGCCAAGGGTAAAGAAAAGTCTTGATCGCCCACGGTGAAGTTTTTTTGCTGATCGGTCACATCACTCACCACAGGGTGAATATGTAAAACCACTTCGCCATCTTCAGCAATTTGCGGGGTTACATCTAAAGCTATACCGCTAAAGAAAGGCGAAAGCTCAATATTTGGCGTACTGGAAACAGAGGTAGCATTTGAAGTGGTATTGTTAGAAATACCTGTTACAAAGTACTCATCTGAGCCTACGCGAATCACGGCCTTTTGATTATTCACGGTGGATACGCGAGGACTAGAAAGAACTTGCACTGAGCCTTGCGTTTCTAGCAAAGAAAGTACCTTGGTAATATCCTGTATTTGTAATACAGAGGAAAAAGTTCCACCAATAAGCTCGCTACCATCCTCAATGAACTGGGTCGCTTTGCCTTCATTATCATACTCGTAACGATAACGTTTAGTTGGCCTAAACTCAGCGTGTGTGCCAGACAAAGGATCATTAATCTTAAATCCATCAGCTAGATTTTTCGCACTCACTAATTGGCCACTAATTGCACCCCAATTTACGCCAGCTTCAAAACCTTCGTTTAAGCGAACCTCTAAAATTTTTGCCTCCAAGATAACTTGGCGTTTTACGCTCAATTCTGAGCGCTCTAAAAATTCACGTACTGCACTTAATTCACTCGGCAAAGCTTTCACCACAATCATGCCCGCTTGGGGCGATATAGTCACCGCACGACTTGCGCTTTCGCCACCAATAATTGAAGTGATAGTGCTGCGTAAACCAGACCAGAAATCTGTGTGATTTAAAGTTTGAACACGAGAGCCCGGTGTAATGCCTTGGCCACCACCGCTCGATGATTTATTTTTTTCGGCTGATTCCAACATACCCAATAAATTTGCCGTATCCCCGCTGCTGCCGGAACCACCACCTGAACCGCCACCGCTATTGCCACTACCGTTTTGGCCACCGGATTGTGCTCGCCCTACCATCACGGCTGTATCTGAAACACCTACGCGCTGAACATCTAAATAATTGATATGAAATACTTGTGTTCGCAAGGCATTGGCGTAAATGGTGTAAATGCCATGATCTTGTTTGTATTCATAACCATAAATATCGCGAGTTACGCGCAACACATCCGCAATGGTGACATCTTTTAAATCTAGCGAAATAGTGCCTGTCACTTCTGGGTGAACAACAACATTAACGCCGGTGCCATTCACTAAACCCAAGAAAAAATCTTTCGCTGGCACAGAACGTACAGAAACATCAAAACGCTCAGTCACTTTTTTGCCGCTGCCGGTTTTAATCGTGTTGTTATCCAGGAGTGCTTTAGTCACTTCATCCGGCACAACTGCTTTTTTATTGCGCTCAGCCTGCTCTGCTACAATTGCGCTCATTTCATTTTCTACGGCAATTTTTTTATTGCCATTATTTGAGCAACTATTGGTTAACAGCATGGCCACACACGCGAGCGACATAAACGCGTAGCGAATCAAGGTTCTGTTATTTTTTAATGGCATAGCCATAACTCCGAAAAACAATTATTTGCGAATAATCGTGCTATTTAAGGGCACACGCCAGACTTTTCCATTTTGCTGCAGGGTTACCGCATTAGCATCAATTTTTTTAACTTGTGCACCCACATCCTTTAAGGTTTGGTTTTCTTGCAATACTTGACCATTAATAATCGCGATTTTTCTGTCGCTTGAAATTAAAATACTGGTCAGCTTAATAGTTTCTTCTGCACTGCCAGCAGCACCATTAGCCAAGGCTGTGTGATTCAGCGGTTTGGTTGGGTCTGGTGCTTGTACTTGAGCTTGGGCGCACAATGGCAATAAACACAAAACGAATAGTAAGGAGAATTTAAACACCGAAAAGCCCCTCTTCTGAACTTAGGGTGTAGACCCGCAAAATCACCTCTGCATTGGGATATTGATCCACGCTGTAATTCAAATCCTGCCAATAAAAACGCCAAGGCAAGCGCTCAAGTGCCACTAAAAGTTGTACAACTTGGCTATAGCTACCTGACACGCGCAACTCAACCACATGTTGAAATACGCCTGCGCTAGTTTCTTCATTTGCGGGCGCTGGCTGCGCATCGTTTGCTGTACTTAACGCAACAAATTGCAACTCTTTTGCCGGTAAGGTTTTAACCTCCAACAGAATGAGCTGCGAAGTTTTTTCCAACACTTCTTGCAAGGCTTGTGGCAATTGATCGGCCTTAATCAAATTTTGAGAAACGCTTTGCAGTTGATTTTCAAGCCCACTGATATCCGCTTGCAATTGGGTTATTTGCGCTTTCTTTTGTTTGTCTGGATCGTTTAACAAGCTTTGTGTTGCAGCAGCAATTTGCGTTTGCATAGTGGTACGCTGTGTAGCCAACTGATCGAGTTGCGCGCGCGTCTCTTGCGTTTTTTTATCGATAGAAGACTGCACCACAAAATTCCACAACATAAACACAAATGCCAATGCCGTGAGAAAAATAAGCCCACGCTCACGTATAACACGCGCATCAATTTTCTCTTGTAAGCGAATCAGCCCGTCTAGCTTTAGCGACTCAAACATTAGCGAGCGCCTCCTGCTAAAGTACTTTTATCATTTTTGGCTTTGGCTAAACTAAACTTTAACAAGCCGCCCTGTTCTTTATCGCGCTCTATATTGAGTACGCCAAAACCCACCTCAGCAAAGCTGGGATCTTTGCGCAAGCGCTGTAAATAAAAAGGAATTTGATCTGCACTGCGGGTCAAGTCAGTTAACTCCGCATACTTACCACCACGCTGCAATGAAAAGCTTTGCACCGAAATAGTATTCAAAGATGCTTGCGCTAAAGCGTTAAGTTGCACCGAGAACCCTTTGTCATTGCCCAAGTCTTGATTTGAAATCATCGCCAGAATTTGCTGATGGCGCTGCACATTTTTTTGCAGCTGCGTGATTTTTACGTCCAAATCTGCACTAGCTTGCGCTGGCTTTTGAGCACTTAAGACTTTTAATTGCGCCTGCAAGGTTTCTTGCGCTTTTTGCTCAGCAACTAACTGGTTTTGTAATAGCCCGTGCTGGTAATTAGAATAAACAGAGAAGCACACTAATAAAACGAGTAATGCCAAAGCGCCCCACAACATATGTATAGCGCGCAGAGGTTCACGGTTTGGGCGAAACTCGGGCAAATATAAATTGATCTGCTGCATTAGGCTGCTCCCACCGCATCTTCACGTAAGGCTGCACCTAAGGCTAACAAACACAATGACAGGCTGTGCTCTTGGGCATCTTTACCCAACTGCACTCCAGCTTCAATATTAAACAATTCGATTTTGACCGCGAGACTGTTGCGAATTTCTGGCGTGAGCTTATCGGCCGTGACATTTTCGCCGCAGATATAAACATGACTTGGTGGGGTTTGACGCATCTGGCGCTCAAAATAATCCAGCGAGCGCTGCAACTCCAAAACGAGCGCATCGCCCGGTAAGTCATCCAACAAACCAGCGTTGTACGCAAGTGAAAATTGCCGCGATAGATACACATTACCATCGCGAATAATTTGCAGGCTGCCACCGCCCTGCCCTAATTTAACCAAGGCGATGCCGCGTTTAGTGTCACAGCAAGATTGCGCCAAATTGCGCAACACAAGTTCGGGAATATCAATTGCCTGAAGTGCTAAATTAGCCTCTTTAGCGCGAGTGATAAGTTGCACAACATTATTGCGCTGCGCAACTACGGCATAAGCCATACGGCTGGTGCCGCGAGCGCTGTCTTCTGGTAACAAGAACGCATCCAGAACGGCGTCGGTAATGGGGAATTGAATTAAATCTTTCACTCGCCAACGTAAGGCTTCAGCAAGTTCTTCTTGGGGAACCTTAGGCGCTTCGCCCAATAACATTTGATAAGTACCGCTACTCATCACAATATTGCAGGGTACTTTTTGCAAACCGAGTTTAGCTAAACGCGCGCGCAATAAATCCGCCGCGTTTACACTGCTATCCACAGGAATAAATTCAGAATAATTTAATAGAGGCTGGTGGGTTGGGGTTCGCTTTATATGAGCAAAAGCAACGCCTTCGGAGGAAAATTCAACACCGATCACTTCGTTTGTTCGCGATTTTGCACTAAACCAGTTCAAGCGAGTGCCTCTTAACGCTGAGTATCAAGGGGGATAAGATTTTTTCGTGAGTGGGTTTAGCAACAAATATGCGTACCACTAAATAACTCTTCTTTATAATTGCCTAATAACTCTTCTTTATAATTGAGAGTATAAACATAACCTTTATCATGACCTTAGACCATAAAAGGTAAAAATGCCAAATGTTTCATATTGTTTTGTTTGAACCAGAAATCCCGCCCAACACGGGAAATATCATACGTTTAGCCGCTAATACAGGCTGCCAGCTTCATCTTATTGAGCCCTTAGGTTTTAAATTAGACGAAAAGAGCGTTAATCGTGCAGGCTTGGATTACGCCGAAGCGCAAGACCTTAAGTTATATAAAGGATGGGAGGATTTTTTGGCCAAACAGCAACCCAGCCGAATCTTCGCCTTGAGCACCAAAGGCACCCGCTGCCACAGCGATACACACTTTCAAACCGGCGATTATTTGCTCTTTGGCCCAGAAACTCGCGGCCTTCCTGCCAGTATTCGCGAATCGCTCCCGCAAGAGCAGGTTTTGCGAATTCCCATGATGCCTAACAGCCGCAGCATGAACCTCTCTAACTCAGTAGCCGTGATGGTGTTTGAGGCTTGGCGGCAAGTTGGTTATTCAGGCGCACTTTAGCTGGTGGACTCTTTAGGTTAACCCGCAAAAGCACTATGATGCGCGCCATTCCGTTAGCAGGTCTTGATCATGGCATCCATTCAAATTCTTATCGGCAGTGTTTACGGTGGCGCAGAGCAAGTGGCCGACATTGCCGCTGAACAGCTGCGCGAGCTTGGCCACGAGGTCAGCCTCAACACCTACGCTCGCGCGGAAGACCTCACGCGCGATGCCAATGAAATTCTGCTGCTTTGTCACTCCAATACCGGCTCGGGCGAACTACCCGATAATATTCAACCTATTTATCTGAATATCACCCGCGACTATCCGCGCATCGCCGGCAAGCGCTACGGCGTCATCAACCTTGGCGATAGCAGCTACAGCACCTTCAACGACGCTGGCCGCATGCTAGATGAAGCCTTTGCTGACTTGGGTGCTGTGCGCATCGGCGAGCCTTTGGTCTTGGATGCCTGCAGTGGCGACAACCCCGAAACCCTCACCCGCGATTGGGCGAAAGAATGGGCAACCTTAATATGACTGACCGTGCGCTTATCGGCCTGTTTTACGGCAGCTCCACCTGTTACACCGAAATGGCTGGCGAGAAAATCCGTACCCAACTCGGCGAAGAGCTGGTCGATATCTTCAACATTCATACAACCCCGATTATTACTGCCGAATTTTACGATTACGTGATTCTTGGCATTCCCACTTGGGATTACGGCGAACTGCAGGAAGATTGGGAAGAGATTTGGGATGACATCAGCGAAGTCGATTTTACCGGCAAGAAAGTCGCCATCTACGGCCTTGGCGATCAAATCGGCTATCCAGAATGGTTTCAAGATGCCATGGGCTACTTGCACAGCAAAGTCGTCGCTCGCGGCGCAATTCCCTGCGGCTACTGGCCAATTGATGGTTATGAGTACGAAGCTTCCAAAGCGCTTACCCCCGATGGCACTCAATTTGTGGGCTTAGCCTTGGATGAAGAAAACGAATTCAGCAAAACCGCTGAGCGTGTTGCGGTTTGGTGTGCGCAGATTCGCGGGGAGTTTGGGATATAAAAAAGCCAGCGGCTAAGCTGGCTTTCTCGGCAACTTTTTAGCTTTTTAAATAAAGCTGAACATTGGCTTTTTTTGCGGCTTTAATGAGGTCTTTATCCAACGTTGCCAAAGGCAATCCTTCCCGTAATGCCAACTCTAAATAAGCTGCATCATAGGTGCTTAATTTGTAGGCTCGCGCAAGTGCCAAGGTTCGATTAAACGCTTGTTGAGCGGTAAGGGAATCAACTTGAAGCGGCAAACTGTCCAAATGCGCAATAAAAGCTTCTAC
>CAUOQW010000099.1:0-7491 GCA_963506825.1 uncultured Cellvibrio sp. | reverse complement strand
TGGCGAAGTTCTCTACAGTGGGCAAAACTATTACAAAGCCGACGAATCTACGCAGCTTGAATTACTAAAAAGTTGGGGCATTACTTTTCAATCTGGTGCGCTCTTCTCCAGTATGAGTCTAGGCGAAAACATTGCCCTGCCCTTACAGCTTTATACCGATCTTAGCGAAAAACAAATTGCCGAAACTGTCTCCTATAAATTAGCACTGGTAGGTTTAGCCGGTTTTGAAGAGTTTTACCCTTCAGAGTTAAGTGGCGGCATGCATAAGCGCGCTGGGCTTGCGCGCGCGCTTGCGCTAGACCCCCAGTTACTTTTTTTTGATGAGCCATCCGCTGGCTTGGACCCAATAAGTTCTTTGCGGCTAGATCAATTAATTTTACAAGTCTGCCAAGCGCTGGATTCAACCGTCATTATTGTTTCCCACGAGTTACCCAGTATTCTATCGATTGGCACCAATTCGATATTTTTGGATGCGCAAAGTAAGACCATGTTAGACGCAGGCGATCCCAAAATATTATTGCATGACAGCAAGCAAGAAAAAGTGCGGCAGTTTTTAAGCCGCGCGGAAGCCAAACTCCAAGCCGCAGAAGAAAAAACATTATGACTAATTCCAAAAACAAATCCTTTGCCATAGGCGCCTTTATTGTAGGTGCCATTGTGCTTATTTTTATTGCCCTGCTATTTTTTTCTGGGGGTCGGCTGTTTTCCAAAAAAGAAAAAGTGATTATGTATTTTGAAGGCTCAGTTCAGGGTTTACAAATTGGCGCACCAGTTAAGTTAAAAGGGGTAATCCTCGGTCAAATTACCGATATTCAAATTATTTTCCAAAAAGATGATAAAACCATAGTGACTGCGGTAACGGCAGATTTAGTGATGGAACGCATTAACAGTAAAGGCGCGGCAGTCAAAGGCGAGTTTTTTACCGAAGCGATTAAAAATGGTATGCGCGCGCAGCTCAATTTCCAAAGTTTTTTAACCGGTTTGCTCTATGTGGAATTGGATTTTTATCCGGAGTCGCAGGTGAAGCTATATGGGTTAAATACTGATTATCGCGAACTTCCCACCATTGCCACCCAATTTGAGGAGCTGTCCAAAAGTTTCGCCGAGCTTGACATCAAAGGCATGGTAAACAATGTGGATGAGTTTGTCATTGAGCTAAATAAAATTGTTCAAAGCGGCGAAATTCAAGCCGCAATTAAAAGTGTAAACCGCGCCGCAGTTTCAATTGAAAAAACCTCTAATAACGTGAATACGCAAGTCTCACACTTAGCCCAGAACATTGAAAAAACGCGCGCCGAAATTGACAAGTTATTAGCAGAGCTAAATACACAAACACCAGAAATTGCCAAATCACTTAATAAAAGTTTAAAAGATTTAAGCTTAAGCTTGGATCAAATTAACAAAACGGCAGCATCTATCGACAACAATTTCTCAGAGGATGCTCCGCTAATCAATCAACTCAACACTACACTCAATGACATTAGCCGCTCCGCACAAGCATTTCGCAATTTAAGTGAAACTTTAGAGCAGCAACCAGAAGCCGTATTACGTGGCAAAAATTCACCATCTAAGGATAAAAAATGATGCGCCTAATTCTTTTAATTACCTTTGGCTGTAGCCTATTAATGTCGTGCCAACATTCCCCACAGAAAAATTTTTACTATTTGACGGCACAACTTACTAGCGAACAAAGCTCACTAAATGTTTCAGCAAAACCTGCAACGCCAATAGATAGTAATCAGAATATCCGGTTGATAGG
The DNA here is from genome assembly GCA_963506825.1 of uncultured Cellvibrio sp. GTDB lineage: Bacteria > Pseudomonadota > Gammaproteobacteria > Pseudomonadales > Cellvibrionaceae > Cellvibrio. Next base: position 5,732 of record CAUOQW010000099.1, on the reverse strand, counting down.
TATAGGCCCTATTGAAATTGCCGACTATCTCAACCGTTCGCAAATCATTGATAACCAAGCCAACAATAGTTTAAACATGGCTGACAATGCATTTTGGGCTGAGCCGCTCGATAAAAGCATTGCCCGAGTTACAGCATTGAACTTAACGCAAGCCAATAGCTCACGTAGCTTTGTGTACTTCCCTTGGCGCAACGATAGCAAACCGCGCTATAGCTTGCGCGTACGCGTTGATGATCTTTCGCGCACCGGCAATCAAGCCAAGCTCAATGCCACTTGGGAACTTATGGATAACGACACTAAAAGTAATTTGCTGAGAAAAAACTTTACCCGCAGCCTTTCAGTAGACTCAGGGGCAAAAGCCTTAGCTCTGGCTTATAGCCAGCTACTCTCAAATTTGGCAGAAGAGATGAATACGGAACTGAATAAAATCCAGCAATAAGCCATTAAGCCAGGAAAAGAAAAGCCCGCAGAATTATGAGGTCTGCGGGCTTTATTTTTTAAATCAGGTTTTGCTTAAGCTTCGCGAATTTCGTAAGCGTGGGTTATCTCCACACCGCCCGCTTCCAGCATAATCGACGCTGAGCAATATTTAGTCGCCGAAAGCTCAACCGCGCGTTTTACTTGCGCTTCTTTTAACTCTTTTCCCGTCACAATAAATTGCATGTGAATTTTAGTGAATGGTGAAGGTACACCTTCTGCACGCTCAGCTTGCAATTCACAACGGCAATCCGTTACCGCCTGACGCGCCTTCGTAAGAATGCTCATTACATCAAAAGATGAACAACCACCCAACCCCATCAGCAACATTTCCATAGGACGGACACCCGTATTGCGGCCACCGTGATCCGGAGGGCCATCCATTAATACGGCGTGACCACTGCCAGATTCCGCCAAAAACTGGGCACCATCCACCCACTTTACCACTGCTTGCATGAGAACCTCTTCCAACGATGATTTAGGTGGCAAGATTACCACAGGCCACCCATAAAAATGAAAATGTCACCAAAATCAACAGCCTTAGCGAAAATACGATTTTGTTATAGACAACTATCGATGCTAGGCTTATAACGACGTCACAAAGCTATGGCTATTAACTGGTAGATTTCTCATCTACAAGCCATAATAAGAAAATTTATCGCCCTAGGCTTATAAATCGTACAGGGCTTATTAATAGGAGCACCAACTTGGTCGCAGTATCCCTAACACCGCACATCAAGAATGTGGATGAATTTTTAATCCACTGTCATCGCCGCCGCTATCCGGCTAAAAGCACCATCATTTACGCAGGCGATAAAAGTGACTCTTTGTATTACATCGTTAAAGGCTCAGTAACAGTTCTAATTGAAGATGACGATGGTCATGAAATGATCGTTGCCTACCTCAACGATGGCGATTTCTTCGGTGAGATGGGCTTATTTGATGATAAAGACTCTCGCAGTGCTTGGGTAAGAGCCAAAACCGAATGTGAAGTAGCTGAAATTAGTTACGCCAAATTTCAGGAAATCTCTGAAGCACACCCCGAATTCTTATTTGCTTTGGGTATTCAAATGGCTCGCCGTTTGCGCGCCACCACCCGCAAAGTGGGCGATCTTGCCTTCCTTGATGTAACAGGCCGCGTTGCACGTACCCTGCTTGAACTTTGCAAAGAACCAGATGCCATGACCCACCCAGATGGTATGCAAATTAAAATCACTCGCCAGGAAATCGGCCGTATTGTGGGTTGTTCGCGCGAAATGGTTGGCCGTGTACTTAAAACCTTGGAAGATCAAGGTTTGGTATTGGTAAAAGGCAAAACCATGGTGGTTTACGGAACGCGTTAATTTAATCCGTTGCATCACCCATAAAAAAACCGCCGAGTGGCGGTTTTTTTATGGGTGATGACTTAGTGAATGCTATTTAAAGAAATCACTCAGTGCTGCACCTGGATCTTCTGCCCGCATAAAGGCTTCGCCTACTAAAAATGCATTTACATTTTTCGCACGCATAGCCTGTACATCTGCTGGGGCTAAAATTCCGCTCTCAGTTACCACAATACGCTCGCTGCCAATTTTATCGAGCAACTTATAGGTTGTGTCCAAAGTCACTTCAAAGGTGTGTAGGTTGCGGTTGTTGATGCCAATTAATTTGTTGGGCAACTCAAGTGCAATATCCAACTCTTTTTCATCGTGTACTTCTACCAACACATCCAAACCAAGATCTTGCGCTAGCGAATTCAGTTCGTTTAACTTTGCAGTTTCCAGTGCCGATACAATCAAGAGCACGCAATCTGCACCCAAAGCACGGGCTTCGTAAATGTGGTATTCATCCACTAAGAAATCTTTGCGAATAACGGGAAGGCTAACAGCAGCGCGAGCTTGCTGAAGATATTCATCGGCACCCTGAAAAAAATCTATATCGGTTAATACTGACAGACAAGCCGCGCCACCCACTTCATAAGAGCGCGCAAGTTCGGCGGGAACAAAATGTTCGCGAATTACACCTTTGCTGGGCGATGCTTTTTTAATCTCAGCAATAACACCAGACTTTCCTTGCGCAATTTTTTGCTCTATAGCATTTACAAAACCGCGCGCTGGCGCTTGCTCTGTTGCACGCACTTTTAAATCCGCTAAAGATGTATGTTCTTTGCGAGCCGCAATTTCTTCCCATTTGCGTGCAATAATTTTGCGCAAGACAGTTGGTGTTTCAGACATATTGTTCTCTCGTTATGTCGCGCCCGTTGCTCGCGAGCGCTTAAAGACTTATAAATAATGCGTAAAGGCTGCTAGTTCACGAATTTTCTCGCCCGCTAAACTGCTGCCAATAGCATCGCGAGCCATTTCAACACCATCTACCAAAGTATCAGCAACACCACTTACGTAAATTGCAGCACCAGCGTTGAGGGTAATAATATCAGCAGCTTTTTCAGCATATTGACCGCGACGATTACCAAGCGCATCTTGAATTAATAACAGCGAATCTTCTGCGCTCTTAACACTCAAACCAATCAAACTTTTACTTTGAATACCAAAATCTTCTGGCTTGATGGTGTATTCGCGAATCTCACCATTTTTTAATTCAGCAACTTGGGTTTCGGTTGCCAAACTAATTTCATCCAATCCATCTTTAGCATGTACCACCATCACATGCTCACTGCCCAAGCGCCCCAGCACTTCGGCCATAGGTTTGCAGAGTGCACCATTGAAAACACCAATCACTTGGCGCTTAACATTTGCAGGATTCGTTATAGGGCCGAGCATATTAAAAATAGTGCGCATACCTAATTCTTTACGCGGGCCAATCGCATGTTTCATGGCACTGTGATGCGAAGGAGCGAACATAAAACCCACACCAATTTCTTTTACGCAGCGCGCCACTTGCTCTGCAGTAATATCTAACTTGATGCCTGCTGCCTCAAGAACATCTGCACTGCCTGTAAGGCTTGAGACAGAACGGTTACCATGTTTTGCAACGCGACCGCCCGCAGCAGCCACCACAAATGCACTCGCGGTAGACACATTAAATAAGTTGGCACCGTCGCCACCCGTACCACAGGTATCCACCAAGTAATCGACATGAATATCAACTGGTGTTGCGAGTTCACGCATCACCATAGCGGCGCCGGTAATTTCATCCAGCGTTTCACCTTTCATACGCAGCGCCACTAAAAAGCCGCCAATTTGTGCCGGTGTTGCACCGCCGGTCATAATAATACGCATGACCGCGATCATTTCTTCGGTGCTGAGATCAACTCGCGCAACCAATGTATTTAATGCTTGTTTGATATCCATTGCCTTCCACCTTTTATTGTTGATGTCACTGACTATAAAACTGTAAGTGCATCATTCTTTGTATTGAGCTTATGATTTATCGCAAAAAATAACTTAATTACACATTTATCGTGTAATTAAGTTTTATTTCATCGCCATGCATTCCGCGAAAACCCCAGTTACAGGCAGGGCTTTCGTAAATGCAAATTTCAACATCCATATTGTCAATTCCAACCTCAGCTTTGATTCTATCGAACAACAAACGAATAAGTTTTTTTCTAGCGTCAATTGAACGGCCTTCAATCATCGTAATTTCTATAATGATATAAGTATCACTTCTGCCCGCAGGCATAAAAAAATCATCTTTTTCTAAACCAATAAAACGATGTGCACGCTTATCGGCTGGGAATTGCAAGGCATCCATTACACAGGAATGAATCACATCCGACAGTTGTTGTTTAATCGGATCTAGATTCGCTTTCAATCCGTAAATTTTAATTTGCGACATACTGCAATCCCATTATTGTTAAGGCTGTAAGCCTTCAACGATAGTAATATCAATTCTACAAGCATTTTCACGCAATGCTTTTGCTGCTTGATATTCGGGGCTACGCCAACAATCCAGAGCTGCTTGATAGCTGGGAAACTCAATAACCGTATTACGTGAACGGGTATTACCTTCAACTGATTCGTAGCTACCTGCACGCGCCAAATAGTGCGCACCGTATTTTTTAAAAACGTCTGCAACCGCAGCTACATAAGCGTTGAAGGATGCAGCAGCATCAACTTCAACATGTACCATCCAATAACCTTTTGCCATGATGATTTATCCTTATGAGTCGATATTATTTGCCTTGTAAAAAATTTCTCAACATATCGTGGCCGTGCTCAGTCAAAATTGATTCAGGGTGAAATTGCACACCTTCAACCGCCAGAGTTTTGTGTTTAACGCCCATAATCTCAGCCATGCTGCCATCTTCATTTTGTGTCCACGCTGTAATTTCCAAACAATCTGGCAGCGATTCTTTTTCAATCACTAATGAATGGTAGCGCGTCGCTTGAAACGGATTTTTTAAGCTGGTAAATACACCTGTATTTTTGTGATAAACCTGCGAAGTTTTACCATGCATGACAAAAGGTGCACGAATTACTTTACCGCCCATCGCCTGACCAATACCTTGGTGACCCAAGCACACGCCGAGCAATGGAATCTTGCCCGCAAAAGTTTTGATGGTTTCTACTGATATACCCGCTTCATTGGGTGTGCAAGGGCCGGGCGAAATTACAATTTTTTCTGGCGCGAGCGCGGCGATTTCTTCGATGGTTATTTCATCGTTGCGCACAACTTTTACTTCTGCCCCCAGCTCTCAATAATACTGCACAAGGTTGTAGGTAAAAGAATCATATTTATCAATCATTTAAATCATTTAACGTCTCCCTTCTTACTGGCTTCGCTGGCATCATCAGAGCTTCCTACCATATCAACGGCTTTAAAAATCGCGCGCGCTTTATTCATGGTTTCTTTCCACTCCAATGCAGGAACAGAATCCGCCACCACACCAGCACCCGCTTGCACATAAAGCTTGCCGCCTTTGATCACTGCGGTGCGAATTGCAATCGCAGTATCCATATTGCCGTTCCAGGAGATATAACCCACAGCACCGCCGTAAATGCCACGCTTTTCAGTTTCAAATTCGTCGATAATTTCCATCGCGCGAATTTTAGGTGCGCCACTTAGAGTACCCGCTGGTAAAGCGGCGCGCAGTACATCCATGGCATCCAATCCAGTCTTTAATTTACCTGTAACGTTGGAGGTAATATGCATTACGTGCGAGTAGCGCTCTACTACCATTTTATCGGTGAGTTTTACACTGCCAATTTCTGCTACGCGGCCAACATCATTGCGGCCTAAATCAATTAACATTAAGTGTTCGGCAATTTCTTTGGGGTCATTCACCAATTCAATTTCCATCGCCCTATCTTCTT
>CAUOQW010000098.1:0-7511 GCA_963506825.1 uncultured Cellvibrio sp. | reverse complement strand
TAAACTCAACCCTAAAAATAAAACAATTGCAAATCCCAGCTGTGTATCACCAGCCGTATCGCTCCAACGAGACTTAAATACTGTTTGAAAGACAAAAGTGTACACAGCCAACATTAACATGGGTGTAATTAACGACCATAAAACCCCCAACATGGATCCACGATAGCGTGACTCAATATCGCGTCTCAGCAACTGAACAATCAGTAATTTATGCAAGGCAAACCAACGCATCAACATCTTCCATGCCGCACATTGAACTGCAACATCCAATCAATAGTTTTACGTATACCTGTTTCAAAACTTTCAAAGGGGCGATAGCTTAACTCGGCATGACATTTACTGGGGTCTATAGCATAGCGACGGTCGTGCCCCAACCTATCAGCCACATAGGTAATTAATGATTTTGCACCAGTACCTGTCGCACAAGGTGAGTTGGGAAACTGTGCCATTAACGAGTTATCATTTAAAAAATTTTCATCTAATAAATTGCAAATCAAAGTCACAATATCAATATTGCGCCATTCGTTCTCACCACCCACATTATAAACCTCACCGACCTTACCGCGCGTGAGAATTAAATCTATAGCTCGGCAATGATCTTCAACATACAGCCAATCGCGAATATTTTTCCCATCGCCATAAATAGGCAAAGGCGTACCATTTAAAATGTTTTTAATGATGAGAGTAATTAACTTTTCACTGTCTTGATAGGGGCCATAATTATTGGAGCAATTACTGGTAGTAACCTGAAGGCCATAGGTATGGTGATAGGCACGCACAAGGTGATCTGAAGCAGCCTTGGATGCTGAATAAGGTGAGTTAGGTGAAAATGGAGTGGCTTCACTAAAAGCTGGTGCTGTTTCGGTTAATGAACCATAAACCTCATCAGTAGAGACATGATGAAATCTGTGTTCTTGCACACCATTATCCAACCAATATTTTTTGGCAACTTTTAATAGCGTGTGCGTACCCATAATATTGGTTTGAATAAATGCATCTGGGCCGGATATTGAGCGATCAACATGGGACTCAGCCGCAAAATGCACTATTGTATTGATATGATGCTTTTCAAAAATATCTTCAACCAATCGCTGATTGCCAATATCACCGTGCACAAAGGCCAAACCCTTGGCTTCCAAACTGGCTATATGTTCGCGATGCCCAGCATAAGTTAAAGCATCCAATACAACCAATTGATCGTGTGGATAATGTTGCGCCCAATAGTGGCAAAAGTTTGCGCCAATGAATCCGGCACCGCCGGTAATAAGTATTTTTTTCATGTGAGGAAATATCTATAAAGTATTTTTTATGCGCGAAACTATTTAATTTTGCTTAAGCGCAGTTAACATTTTGACTAAAGCAGCTTGCCAATGCACAGGAGCAATATTTAAATCACCCCAAGTATTTTTTTTGTTTAATACACTGAAAGCTGGACGCGGTGCTGGTGTCGGATAGTCCGAAGTAACTATAGGTTTAATCATAGGTTTACGATTTAACATACCTAAAACTTCGGCCTCATTAACGATAGCCACTGCAAAATCATACCAACTTGCCGCACCTGCATCCGAAAAATGCCATAACTTCTGTTGGGGCTTTTGCAGCAACAACTGCCAAATCATTTCCGCCAAGTGCAACGCGTAAGTCGGCGTACCAACTTGATCTGCAACTATGCCCAAATTTTCGCGCTCACCCGCCAAACGCAAAATAGTTTTTACGAAATTAGCGCCATGCTCACCGTAAACCCAACCTGTGCGAACAACATAAGTGGTTTCACATTCACTTAAGGCAAAAGCCTCGCCCTGCTGTTTGGTTCTTCCATAAACACCGAGCGGATTAGTTTCATCCGCAATATCGTAAGGGCTAGATTTTTTTCCATCGAAAACAAAATCCGTTGAAATATGAATCAAGGTTTTGTTGTGCCTTTGACACCACATCGCTATTTGTTTTACTGCATCAGCGTTAATTGTTTTGGCAAGCTCGGCTTCGGCCTCAGCTTTATCTACTGCCGTGTAGGCAGCAGCATTAATAATCGCATCAGGTAAAAAGCTATCCAATATGTTTTCGATGCGATCCACTTGTGACAAGTCTAATTCTGCACGGGTCAGCGCAATCAACTCCAAAGCGTAGTGATCAGAAAAAACATTGCTGGCCTGTTGGAGCGCATAACCCAATTGACCATTCGCACCCGCTATAAGAACTTTCAAGCAAAAACCTCAGCATCACTTAAATATTTTGCGGCCATATCTTTTGCCGACAACACAGGTTCGCCACCCAACATCGGCCATTTAATTTTTAATGCTGGATCATTCCACAACAAAGAGCGGTCATATTCTGGCGCGTAGTATTCTGTACATTTGTAATACAGCTCGGCATGTTCACTAACAACACTAAAACCGTGCGCAAAACCTGGCGGGATCCACAACATCAGTTTATTTGTATCGGAGAGATTAACACCTACTGACTGACCAAACGTAGGAGATGACTTGCGCAAATCAACTGCCACATCAAAAACTTCACCACTGATAACGCGCACTAATTTTCCTTGAGGCTGGTGAATTTGATAATGCAAACCACGCAACACATTTTTTTGCGATGAGCTTTGATTATCTTGCACAAAAATAGCGTCTATTCCTGCATCATCAAACCACTGCTGGCGAAAGCTTTCATAAAAATAGCCGCGCTCATCGCCCCACACTTTTGGTTTAAATATTAAGACATCGGGAATTGCTGTTTTAATAATTTCCATCAAAAAACTCTATCGTTCAAAATTTCTAATAAATATTGGCCGTAACCACTTTTAAGTAAGGGCTCTGCCAAACGCATTAACTGAACCTTATCGATATAGCCCATGCGATAAGCAATTTCTTCTGGGCAAGCCACTTTTAAACCCTGACGCTTTTCAATTGTTTGAATAAATTGGCTGGCCGCCAGTAAATTATCATGGGTTCCTGTATCCAACCACGCCGCACCGCGCCCTAACAGTTCAACGGTTAATTGGCCGCGCTCTAAATAGGTTTTATTAACGTCGGTAATTTCTAATTCACCGCGAGGAGAAGGCTTAATAGATGTTGCACTTTCGATAACACTATTAACGTAAAAATATAAACCGGTAACGGCGTATTTTGACTTCGGCTGCAATGGCTTTTCTTCTATAGATAAAACATTGCCGTGATCGTCAAACTCAACCACACCATAAGCACGCGCATCATCCACATGATAACCAAAAACCGTTGCGCCGCTGGTGCGCGCGTCCGCATTTTGCAATAGTCGAGAAAAATCGTGTGCATAATAAATATTGTCACCCAAGACTAATGCACAGTTATCTTGACCGATAAAATCTTCGCCGATAATAAACGCCTGCGCCAAACCATCGGGCGATGGCTGCTCCGCATATTCAATGTTCAAACCCCAATCACTACCATCGCTCAATAATTCGCGATAGGTTGGCAAATCACGCGGTGTTGAAATGATAAGAATGTCGCGAATACCCGCCAACATTAATGTTGTCAGCGGGTAATAAATCATTGGTTTGTCGTAGATGGGGACGATTTGTTTACTTATGGCTTTCGTAAGCGGATATAACCGAGTTCCAGACCCTCCAGCCAATATGATTCCTTTACGCGGACAACCATTTTTCTGCAACATACCTATTTACCTTAACCAGAACCAATTATTATCAATGTTTAAATCACTCAGCACCTTCTTCAACCTTCTATTAGAATTCAAAAAATACCACTGCAATATTTTTTTTATTAATTGCCGATTGTTCATCTTCTCTGAACCGGCATATTGACCACTGAACACCACCTCTGGGGTAATTTTCACTTGCTCATCTACGCCCAAAAACCTGTAAATTTTATTTAGCGTCTGATCATGCAAATTTTTTAATTCACTATTATCAAGAATAAGTATTTGCCTATCTGGAAAATATTGCCTCAATCGTATTAATTGAGCAGCATACTTTCCTCGATTAAGATATGAAAAACGGCGGTGCGCCAGTGCTAGCTTTTTCCCAGCAAAGCGCAACCTTAATGGCTCTATGATTAGAGCCAACCAAAGAGGCAACCGCTCATAGCCGCGAGCCAGCATCATTGCATGATGAGATATAGCCCGTTCAGATGGCTCCCGAAGAAGTACAATCAACTTCAATGCGGAATTATATCTCTGGAGCTCCGGCACTATGGCCGGCCAATAGAGGTATATTGGCGTTGCCTCACCCCAAAACTGGGTTTCATTAGCGTCGCTGAAATATCGACTATACCTTTGATTGATCTCCCTCACGCTCCACTCACAGGTATAGTTAGCAGAATCGAATAGATGGGCTTCCTTTGGATTGGCCATGCCTATTTGAGGGTGCTGGGACAAAAAATGGCATAACGCACTGGTGCCTGCTTTTTGTGCGCCAATGATCATAAAATCCAAGGATTTCAACCGTAACCAACCTTTATTGACTGATTTTTAACATTAATTGAAGAGGGGGAGAGATTCTATCACCGATTAAATGGTCATTCACCGTTTTGGGGCGCTTTGCCTAAGATCGAATGACTTAGTCAACCCAACGGTTGACATCGAGAGGACCAAAATACGTCGGCGGACGCTCATAAACCGCAAAGGCGCGACCATATATATGCTCATATTCCTCTGCCATTGATTTCCAAGGGTGATCCTTCATAGGAACATTGGTTGCTGTGCCACCATGAAATTGATGGAACGTAGCCTCCCCCAGCAATTTGACCGGCTGCAAGTCCAAACACTGGTTTGCCCTATTAAAAAAATCTAGATTTGTGATCCCCCCCCCAGCGCTTTTAAATGCGGAATTGTAACCCCCTAACATCTGGTAATCCGATTTCTTTATTGCGAAACAATTACTTTCAGATAACGCCGCAAAAAAACCATTACCACTGGAAAAGGCAAAGCATGAAATATCAAACAACTTGTAACCATCAACTCTCCAGTCAACCGTGGCAATCAATTTGTCCTCCTCTGCCCTGCTATACCCCTGCTCAACCAGATAATTCTGAGGCTTTCCACCGATATGCATGCCTACGGTGTAAACAAAGGGATGCTTAAAAGCCTTAAATGCCAAGCTGGCATAATGTAGGATTCTTGGAGACAGAATTCGGGCCCCGTCAATACATATCATCACATATTGCCCCCTCGCCTGATCAACGCCAAAATTCAATGCATCACAGGGCGAAGGAGTTTTTGCGTTAAAATAAACATAGCGAAATTGCTTACCATAGGCAGCTACCATTTGCTCATTCAAAGGCTCAGTAGAGCCATTGTCTATAGCTATTACTTCGTAGGGATAATCACCCATCAACTTCTGATACTGGCTACTCAGCGAATAAAGTGTCCGCTGAGCTTCACGCTGCATGTTGTAAAAAATAACCACAATTGACAGCAGCGGTCTCTGCAGTACGATTCTGCGCAAAAAATTCATTTCTGCTGCGCCTGATAAATTTGCACTAACTGCGTATAAACGGACTTTATTTCTTCGTCAAGACTCTCAAACTCATCTGCATTCTCATGACGCAAAGCTCCATCAAAAAAAGGTTCATCCTCTATAGCAAAAGAAAGCCCCAAATCAGCCACGATTCGCGCAAGATTGGTTTTGTATTCCACCTCATCAACATCATAGGATATTAAAGGAAATGATTTTTCCTGCTGCAGCTTCAGCAACTGAGTATTGTAGATAACCCACAAGTTAAGCGCTTTTTTCAGATCCATTCCATCTCTATTGACCAGAGAGCTAGCCGCTGCCAATGGATGCCTGAATGAACCCACAAATTTGAGCTGATCTGTGGCAAACCCCTCAAGCCAAAACTCTAACGTCACAAGTGTTCGCGGGTCTTTAAAGCCAAACAAACTATGACCTGAAATATTGAACTCATGAATTATTTTGTCTCGCACTCTGCGATGCTCCTGACTCCAAGTCAGTAATACGGGTGGCCGATCCCAACTAGCATTGTTGTATTTCAACACTTCATTGTTGAGTTGCATAATACCTTCATTCTCACGATTACCTTTTTTGTTATAGGGATTCGACTCAAAAACTTCTCCCAAAAACAAACCGTGTTGCTGCAAGCTACCCGCAAAACAACTCGTACCACTACGATGCATTCCCAAGACTAACAAAGCTGTTGGCACCATTAAAACAATCCTACATCCGATAAATCATTAAGTATGTAACGCTAATTTCACAACCTGTTTTACATCAGGCTTACTTCACTCCATATTTCATCAAGATTCTTAATAATTCTTAAAACCGATTCAAATTCTCTTTTCAATGAAAAATGGGATGATGTAATAAAGCCAGCTGCTTGCAGCCTAAGCCAAGTTTCATCCTTAGTATTTAACACTGCACTTACAATTTGATCAGGCAGCAATAAGAGACAATTCTCCTGATGCTTAGCATACTCATCGCTCCCTACACATTCTGTCATAACGACAGGAGTACCAACCCCCATAGATTCCAACCCTGGCAAATAAAACCCCTCCGTTAGATTGGGCAGCAAAATTGCCAAATGAGCATTGCTCAGTCGAACAAGATAATCATCTCGATGCACTTTATCAATCAGCAAGTCCAACTCTAATCCTTCACACCTCAATTCATCTGCAATTCTTTTAGCTAACACAGGATTTTTTAACCCACCAATAAAAACTTGTTTATCTTTTTTCTCTGGCTTCTGAACTAAAGATACATCTATACCATTTGGAATTACATATACAGGCCCATTTACATGTCCTGTTGCCAGAATAGCATCAGCTACTGGCTGACTTACGCAAATACGAATAGCCCTGCGCGACAAAAATTGATGTAAAGGCTGCGCAGGATCCGCATGCCGGACATGCTGTATTAAATTAATGATGGGAATATCTGTGGGCAGGTTTTCTGGGACAGCTTGCCAATCCATCCCTGCAATAAACAACCAACTTGCTTCTTGAGGAGACCACTCAGCAAGGGGAGCAATTCGGTTTGTAACCCATGGGTTAGAATCATCCAGCAGCGAGTCTGGAGTAAAATAAATTTGCGTATTACAAAGGCCAGAACGGCTAAGATGATTAAAATAATCCCATACCTTGCCATGCCCACCGGTGTAACTTAAAAACTGTCGGCGAAAAAAAACGTTAACCAAGCTAGAAGCGCTTTTAATAGACACAACCGAAATCACCTAGTTCAGAACATTACTTTTATGAAATAGTTTTAAAAAGACAAAAAAATAAGGGTGCCGAAGCACCCTTATTTTCAAAACCAAATAAAAACTTAGTTTTTGTCCAATTTAACACTATCAATGCTCTTAGTAGCTGGATTAACAGTAGTTGTTAAACCATCAATATTAGCACTTGGAGTTTGAATAGTAACAGTTGCAGCACAACGGTTACCATTAGCGCCAATAGCTGGACCAGTTGTATAAGTACCAGTCACGTCAACCAAATCAATTGCACGCAAGCTAGTTACTTTACCACCAAGCAAAGTACCAGTAACAGTAGCCGAAGGAGTACCCAAT
>CAUOQW010000097.1:0-7539 GCA_963506825.1 uncultured Cellvibrio sp. | reverse complement strand
TGATTTAATTGAAAGCCGTACTGCACTCATTCCACAACCAATATCCACACCTACTGCAGCGGGAATAATGGCGTTTAATGTAGGTATCACCGAACCTACTGTAGCGCCAATGCCGAGATGTACATCGGGCATGGCGGCGATATGCGAATGAATAATTGGCAGCTCGGCAATTTTTTTCAATTGGGTAAGCGCTTCATTTTCAATATCGCGGGTATAAATTTTTACGGGTTTAAAACCATTCCCCGCATTTTTGTTTAATTCAATTTTTACAGGCATAGAAATCCCTTAAGTGATTTTTTGAAAAATCACTTTGCATTACTAAAAAATTAAACCTTCAAGTTGGCTTTTCGAATCGCAGAAAAGAAAAAGCCCCGATTAGTTTCCTAATCAGGGCTTTGGTGTTGCGCCTGACTGGAAGGTTTTGTTATCACCTTCCAAGTCTGAATACTCAAAAGGTTGTTAGCGGTTGGTATAGTTCGCGTAAGTCATAATTGAGTACTCCTAAAGTTGCGACAAGCTAATTGTCTGGTTGAAAACCCAAATCATTTTGGCACTTTGGAAATTGGGCGCGATAATACGCCTAAATTTTAGGCTGTCAATAACCGAAAGATAAATTTTTTATAATTAAAGGCGAAACCCACGGATAGTGTTCTTGAATTTATGGTCGCGTAAAGGGGCAGAGTAACTAAGAGTTTTTCTTGCAAGTTATTACAAGCGTCAATAGCGGGGCCAAATAAGCTTCGTTAAACTACGAAAACTCCTTCCGCTATTTTTCCAAGACGTCTCTTTTCTAAGACACCTATTTTCCGAGATGCTTATGTCGCTTGAACTTTCTCCGTCGCGTGAACGCATAATGTTGTTCACGCTAATGGCTTTACAGTTCATCATGATTGTAGATTTTATGATTATGATGCCGCTGTCTTCTTTATTAATGACTGCATTTAATATTCAGCCAGCTCAATTTGGTTTGTTGGTGTCGTCTTATTCTATTGCCGCTGGTGTGTCGTCGTTACTAGCATCATCCCTAGGCGATAGATTTGATCGTCGCAATGCATTGTTAATTGCCTATGTGGGTTTATTAATTGCAACGCTTGCTTGCGCTTATGCGAATACGTTTGAGTTATTATTGATTGCGCGAATTATCGCCGGTTTTTTTGGCGGCGTTTTAAGTTCTATTGTTCTGGCGATTGTGGGGGATATTTTCCCGCCGCAAAAACGTGGCAGAGCTATGGGCATTGTCATGCTGGCCTTCTCATTAGCCGCTGTTGCTGGCGTTCCACTGGGCTTATTTATTTCCAACCATTATTCGTGGCAAACCCCATTCAGCTTTTTAGCTTACGCCGGTATAGGTGTATTGATAGTGGCTTATAAAGTAATACCCAGTGTGCGCGGCCATTTAAATCAACCACGTGTTAATTTTTTTCAAAGTTATGTAGAGTTGTTCAAAGTTACTAATCATTGGTGGGCTTTTGCAACATCTTGCTTGTTAATGTTTGGCGGCTTTATGGTGATCCCCTATATCGCACCTACCTTGGTGGCCAATACGGCTATGACGGATCATGAACTGCCCTATATTTATTTGGTTGGCGGCGCGGCAACCTTAATTACACGTCCATGGATTGGCCGCATGACCGACAAACATAAACACGCTAAAGTCTTTGCGTTAATCACTTTGCTGAGTTTTGTGCCTATTATTTTAGTGACGCAAACTTTACAAACGTCTTTTGCGCTCCAATTGGTTTTTGCTACGTTATTTTTTGTATTTGTGAGCGGCCGTTTTATTCCTGCATCTGCTTTAATTACGGCATCCTGCGAACCACGTTTTCGTGGCCGGGTAATGGCATTTAGTTCTGCGGTACAAAACTTCGGTTCAGGTTTGGCAGCATTAGTGGCGGGTGCCATTATGGTTAAAGCACCGAGTGGTGAAATTTTGCATTACGATTGCGTAGGTTATATTGCTTGTGCTGTGAGCTTAGTGGCGATTTATGCGGCGACTAAAGTGAAAGCGGTGAGTTAGTGCTTGGTTTTAGCTCCTCCCCCTTTTTCACAAATTGCAGGAGCAATTTGCACAGCTAGGCTGCCCGACGGGTAAACCACAGGGATGTGGTTTATGAACGGGAGGTTGGGAGGGGGTTATCTTTATCCCAATAATTTTTCTAACGTTTTCTCGTAAATTCCTGTCAGCTTATTCAAATCATCTGCACTAATACATTCATTCACTTTGTGGATGGTTGCATTGATAGGGCCGAGTTCAACCACTTGCGCGCCAGTTGGGGCAATAAAGCGCCCGTCGGATGTGCCGCCGGTTGTTGATAGTTCTGCATCTAAACCTACTTCTGATTTAATCGCTGCGACTACAGCATTCACCAAATCACCGCGCGGTGTTAAGAATGGCTGGCCACTTAAAATCCATTGCAATTCATACTTTAGTTTGTGCTTATTTAAAATTGCTTCGGTGCGCTCGCGTAAAACTGTTTCGGTTAGCTCAGTCGAGAAGCGGAAATTAAAAATAACTTCCACTTCACCGGGAATTACATTGGTTGCGCCTGTGCCGCCATGAATGTTGGAAACTTGAAAACTGGTGGCAGGGAAAAATTCGTTGCCGCTATCCCAATGCTCTGCGGTCAGCTCGGCGAGTGCGGGTGCGAATGTGTGAATGGGGTTATCTGCCAAGTGTGGGTATGCCACATGACCTTGAATGCCTTTCACTTTTAAAATTGCACCCAGCGAACCGCGGCGGCCATTTTTAATCACATCGCCAACGTGTGCGGTACTTGAAGGCTCACCCACAATGCACCAGGTCATTTTGGTATTGCGCGCTTCTAACCATTCCACCACTTTTACAGTGCCATTAATGGACGGGCCTTCTTCATCGCTGGTAATTAAAAATGCAATACGACCTTTATGGTTAGGATTTTTTGCCACAAAGTTTTCACAGGCAATCACCATAGAAGCGAGTGAACCTTTCATATCTGCTGCGCCACGGCCATGCAACATGCCATCAATAATTTGCGGCTCAAACGGTGGATTGTTCCAGTTTACTTCTGGGCCAGTGGGCACTACATCGGTATGACCGGCGAAAGCGAGAATAGGGCCATCGGTACCATCTATTCCCGAACGTACGGCCCAAAAATTATCAACCTCACCAAAACGTAAACGCTCTGTTTTAAAGCCAATGGCTTCAAGGCGTTTAATCATCATTTCTTGGCAACCATCGTCTTCTGGTGTAACTGAGCGGCAGCGAATTAAATCTATGGCGAGTTGTAGGGTGGGGGTAAGCGAGGAATTCATGGGTATTTCCAGTCATCAGTAAAATATGGGGCGATTTTACAGGTTTACGGGTATCAGCTCTAGGTTTTATTTTGCGCTCGTTTTTAGTGGTTCATTGATGGATTTTTTGTATTGGTTAGGTGTAAGTCCGGTTTTCTCTTTAAACACTTTGTAAAAGCTATTGCGATTATTAAAGCCTGAGCGATAGGCGATATCGGCAATGGTGAGCTCGCTTTCATTAGTTGCTAAAAATTGCAGTGATTCCCGATAGCGCAAGTCATTTAGGAAATCATAAAAGCTGGTGGATTTGTGAATATTTAACAATTCAGAAAGTTGGTGGCTAGTTACGCCTAAAAGCGATGCCAACTTGGGCAATGAAATATCTTCATCTAAGTGCGGTTTATGGTTTTTTACCAAGTCATGCAGTTGTTCATCTAATTGTTTTGCGGCTTCTGGGCTAAGTTCTATGCTGCGTAAATGCGGTTTAATTTCTGGTTGTGGTTCTTCTTGCTCTGTTAGTTCATGGAAAAATACATTGGGCTGGTAAATTGAAAAGAGCGCAATGGTATTAACGAAAATGGCGATAAGGCTGGCGATAGATGCTAAGGCAATGATTGAAGGTATGTGGCCGAGTAATGCATAGGTAAAGACTACAACATCAAAGAGCATGACAAAAATCAAGCTGCTCACTAAATAAATCAACCAATAATAGGTTGTATTTTTAAACTGGCTGGTGAGTTTTAAAATTTTAGTGCGTTCAGATTTTAGTAGATATACCGCGTAAGCCAGATAGCCGAATACCTGAATAAAGAGCAGCAAGACCATAATGGAAAAGTTAATCCACTGCAAATTGAATATGTCGTGCAATAGCGAGAGCAAGAAGGGTGATGCGTGAATAATATAGCTAAGGCGGCTGGTTGGTTTTAGTAAAATATGGCGAATCAGTGCAACCATAATGGGGCCATAACACCAAGTTAATTTTTGGCTTAGCACCAAAATCCAATGTATTGGCTGCATGTTAACTAAATGAATATAGGTGTTGAGTGGTGGTGTGAGTAACAACAAAATAAAACTAAGAATAGTGTATTTGACATGGCGCTCGCCGCGACGGCTAACTAACAAATTCAAACAAGTCCAGCAGCCTAGGCTAAACGAAAAAATAAACCAAGCTTTTAATAGTTCAACACTGGTAGGCGTCATAGGCTGCAACTTTTTATAGCTGTAAATAATCTAAACGGTCATTTTAAAGTGACCGTTTAGATTGTTGTTTTGATTAATTTGGTGCGGTTTCGAAGGTGCCGGTGAATGTTATAAATCCATTCCCCAAGTTTTGAAACCAAGTGCCGGATGTTGGTGTTTCAAAAGTGTAAACCATTGTGTAGGGCAGGGTGAACAAATTGTTAATTTGTATTGCTTCTTCTACCGCGGTGTTAGCGGATATTTTTTTGTAGTTATAGGTTCCGTGCGAGTCGAGGGTGAGCGGGCCGTATCCCTTAATAAGGAAAGTACCATCTTGCGCATAGGTTTGTAGCGCTATGCCTTTTTTGGGGTAGACATCGGGCGGTAAATTGGACTCTGCATTCTTAATAAACAACGCTACATTTAAACCTGCATTTGTTTCAGGTGCTAAATGTTGCTGCGCGGAGAGGTGGGACGCAACCAAGGTAAAACTCCCGGAAAATTTAATTTGGCCATTACCAAAGTCTTCTTCCCATTTGCCGCTGGTCGCTGTGTCAAATGTATATTTGGTGGTGTAAGGCGTGTTATTGACAGAAACATCAATAGACTTTTCCGTAGCTGTATTAAAACCCGTGCGCTGGTATTTATAAGTGCCGTAGAAAGCCTGTTGGCTATCGGGCACTTGGCCTTGCATGGTTCCCGTTCCCTGTGCGGTAAACTTTCCATCTTTCGTAAAGCGTTTTACTACAGCTCCTTTGAAGGGGTAACCGCTTGGGTAAGTGGTTACGGCCTTTTCGATTTGTAAAACCATATCGTATCCAACGAGCGTTGTTGGCGCGCCAAGGTCGATACAATCTTTTTTGTCTTTATGATCGTTAGGGGATGCATTTAATAGGCTGCTGCCAATGAGGAGTATGGAAGCTGCCAGTATTTTTAGTTTAGGTAATAGGGTCATGGAATATTCCTTCTGTTATTCACAAGAGATTGAATGCTAGTCATCAATGATGACTACTGAATTCTTGCGTAATAAAAGTTAGAAAAGTGTTTCTCCATCTAAAATGACAGGGTTTTAATGCGATATTGAAGGTTTGATTATCAAATGGCGTGTAAAAAATAAAAAAGGCCAAACTTGCGTTTGGCCTTTTTAGGTTTCGGGTGTGAAGTTTATTCGCCCGCTAAACCAACGTAAACTTCATGCACATCGTCATCTTCATCAATCGCCGCCAAGAAAGCTTCAACTTCTTCCAAGGCTTCGCCGGACAAGCTCACCGGATTTTTCGGGCGATAACCAATTTTTGCAGACTCTACCGTGAAGCCTTGTTCGGGCAGGGCTTTCTGCACTAAATACAAATAGGTAATATCGGTGATAAAGGTGGCCGTGCCATCGTCATTGAGCTCAAAATCTTGTGCGCCTGCTTCAATAGCGGCCATTTCTGCATCGGCATCTTTATTAGCGGGTGAGGCTTCAATCATACCCACATGTTCAAAATCCCAAGATACGGAACCAGAGGCACCCAATTGGCCTTTGCGGAATAAACCGCGAATATTGGAGATGGTGCGGTTCACGTTATCCGTTAAGCATTCAACAATGACTGGCACTTGGTGCGGCGCAAAACCTTCGTAGGTTAATTTTTCGTAGCTAATGCCGCCATCTAATTGGCCTGAACCTTTTTTAATGGCGCGTTCTAGTGTTTCGCGGGTCATCGACGCTTTTTTTGCTTGCACAATCGCAAGGCGCAAACGCGGGTTCATATCTGGGTCTGCACCGTTGCGCGCGGCAATCATGATTTCTTTGGTGAGTTTGGTAAATAATTTACCTTTTGCACTGGCTGCCGCTTCACGGCCTTTCGCTTTCCATTGAGCGCCCATAATTTTTATCTCGCTTAAATGTTTATAAATTTTTTACAAAAATCCGCTCATCCTGAGCGCGAAGCAGTCGAAGGGCGACAAGCTAAGCATGAGCGGAATGACAATTAATTTTTGTGCAGCGCAGTATTTAATTGCAGCGCACTTTTATTGGTAACCACTTCTACACGGCCGCTAA
This sequence comes from uncultured Cellvibrio sp., assembly GCA_963506825.1. Taxonomy (GTDB): domain Bacteria; phylum Pseudomonadota; class Gammaproteobacteria; order Pseudomonadales; family Cellvibrionaceae; genus Cellvibrio. Next base: position 1,046 of record CAUOQW010000097.1, on the reverse strand, counting down.
TTGAATTGCGGCGGAAAACCAAATCAGACACGTTTGCCAACTCGCGCGCTTTCACAGTTTTCACTTCTGCGCCTGTGTCATCCAGCATAACCACTTTGGTGCCAGCAGTAATATAAAGACCAGATTCAATTTTGCAACGGTCACCCAAAGGAATGCCGGTACCGGCATTGGCACCAATCAACGATTCTTTGCCGATGGAGATAACTATATTACCACCGCCAGACAGGGTTCCCATAGTGGAGCTGCCGCCGCCTAAATCTGAGCCTGCACCCACAAATACACCCGCAGAAATACGGCCTTCAATCATCGCCGGGCCTTCGGTGCCAGCATTAAAGTTTACAAAACCTTCGTGCATGATGGTGGTGCCTTCACCTAAGTACGCGCCCAAGCGCACGCGTGCGGTGTGTGCAACACGCACACCTTTTGGCACAACGGAGTTGGTCATTTTTGGGAATTTATCCACGCAGGATACTTCCAATTCTTCGCCATTTAAACGCGCTTGTAGTTGTGCTGCGGGCAATTCGTTTACGTCGATTGCGCCTTTGTTCGTCCAAGCTACGTTGGGCAATACGCCAAAAATTCCAGCGAGCACAGTGTTGTGGGGCTTAACTAGGCGGTGGGATAACAAATGTAATTTCAAGTAGCCTTCTGGTACAGACGTTGGATTGGTATCGGTAGCAATTAAAGTTACAACTAAGGGACGTTTGCTATTTACCAAACTTTTAGCGAGCGCTGCTTGCTCCGTATCTACACTTTCCAATGTTTGGGCGATATCGCCTGCCTGCGCATTAGAGATTGCAATTGCCGAATTGCCTTCGCTATAGCCAACAACTTTTGCAATAGCGCCTGCAACCGCTGCCGATGGATTTAATACAGGTGCAGCGTAAAAAACTTCCAGCCATTCACCTTTTGAATTTTGAGTGCCAATGCCGAGGCCGAGTGCGTATAGACTTGTCATGGTTTTTCCTAACAATAAAAGTTAATTAAAAATTTTGGTGTATTCGGTGTCTTTAAAGCCAACATGTTTTTGTTTGCTGGTGTCGAGC
>CAUOQW010000096.1:0-7547 GCA_963506825.1 uncultured Cellvibrio sp. | reverse complement strand
GGGCAGCGGCTGCGGTAATCGTAGGGCGCGAAATTGTGATTTCAGCGTTGCGTGAATGGATGGCGGAACTAGGCCAAAGGTCAAGCGTTGCCGTGTCATTTATCGGCAAGATAAAAACCACCTTGCAGATGATTGCTATATTGGTTCTGCTAATGGATCGTCAGGAATGGTACCTAATGGAGATTGGTTTTATCGCTTTAGCGGGGGCGGCCGCGCTCACACTTTGGTCGATGGTTATTTACCTGCGCGCTGCGTCCCCATTCTTCTCGGTAAGCGCGGACAAAAAATAAGCGTATTGTTGGTTTTAGCCACGCAATTGGCGACGAATACAAAAATAATCATATAACTATCAGAAAACACTAGGATTTTGAAAATGACTCCGCTAAAATTGCGCCCTCTCGAAAGGGCGCGATAGCAAAGCGGTTATGCTCTGGATTGCAAATCCAGCTAGTCCGGTTCGACTCCGGATCGCGCCTCCACAATTCTTTTACTTGCCGAAAGTAAAAGCACTCTGCCCGAGTGGTGAAATCGGTAGACACAACAGATTTAAAATCTGTCGACCTCTGGTCGTGCCGGTTCAAGTCCGGCCTCGGGCACCATATATTTAGTTTCGATTTGTTTATTCCCCTCGTAAGAAAATTTATTGCATGACTTGAAGTTGTACCTGCTTCAGGTGGCTCGTGCATGTGCTCCAGCCTTCTGGTCAGCTACCTTTATTTCATCTCAACTATCCCTTAGCAAGTCTCCCGACCCACTCCAATTGCTTGGGCAAACACACCGTCTGCAAATCATAGTGCTTGATTGCATATTCCCGCGCTGCTTTGCCTAAGCGTTCTCGTTCGGCTGGGTTTTGCAATAAATCGACGACTTGTGCTACTAGGTCTTCTTTATCAAAGAAATCCACCAAGCGCCCCGTTTCATTGTGGGTGATGGCTTCTTTTACAGGAGCAGTATTGCTGGCGACTATGGCGCAGCCTAGGCTCATGGCCTCCAATAAACTCCAGCTCAATACGAAGGGGTAGGTTAAATAAACATGCACGGTAGAGATTTGTAGAAGTTTTATAAAATTGGGGTAAGCGATTTTCCCCACAAAATGTACGCGGCTCATATCCAGTTGGTCGCGTACTTCATTTAAGAAGAGGTTTTTCCAGGTAGTGCCTGCGGGTGGTTTGCTGCCGTAGCTTACGTCATCGCCGCCGACGATAATCACGCGCGCATTGGGGCGTTGCCGCAGTATTTCGGGTAGTGCGCGCATAAAGATATGGTAGCCGCGCATGGGTTCTAGGTTGCGGTTTACAAAGGTAATGATTTCGCTGTGTTTATTTAATACCAGTGAGTTGTTGAGCCGTAGCTCGGCATTTGCGTTGGGTTGTAATGCTTGGGTGTCTATACCATCGTGCACGACGGTTATTTTTTGTTGTAGTGTTTGCGGGAGTGTTGAGGCTTGAAACTGTGTGGGCGATATCAGTGCATCTGCCAGTGCAAACTGCAAATCGTGGTTGGCATTTTTTAAACGTAAGCGGCAGGGTTCGCTAATATGTGTTTTAGAAAACTCTGGGTCAAAACCAATATCGTTTTTATCGGCTTCATAATAAAACTCTGCATAAAGCCCCATACGCGCATTGGGCCATACATCTTTTAAAAACAGCGCTTCGCCCCAGCCAGGGTGGGCGATGATCACATCGGGGTTAAAACCTTCATCACGCATTTTTAGTGCAGTATAAAAAGCGGCCTCGGCGCGAATCACCTTAGATTCCATATCCAGCAACCACGGGTGAATCTTTGGTGTGTTTGCGCGTAAGGGCTTGTAATGCACAAGCTCTATGCCAGCGGGTGTGGGGTTGTTGTTAATCGCTAGTGCTTTAACGTCGTGACCAAGTTTGATCAGGGCCGGAGCTAAATGTTTAAATTGCGCGGGGAAGTTTTGGTGAACAAATAAAACCTTCATTGAATCCTAATGTCCTTAACATACTGAAAGTGAGTAAGCGCTAACGTATTGCGGTGACCTAAGTATCAATACAAAAGTGTTCGCGGCTTAGCTAATGTGATCTGCTTCACGCCAAGCAGAATTCAGTTTACGCATTGTGTAAATATTGTTAAAGTCGGCCAATAACAAAACGCAGTGCAATCTTAAGCTATTTTACTCACGGATACCTGAAAACGGTTTTGAGTATAAAAAGGGAATTAAATATGATCATCTATCGCCGTAACCCCCATCAAATTAAGTTACCCCTATTAAGCCCCATCTATATTTCTTGAGTCATCGAACCTAAATGCTCTCCCATCTGGTCTATGCGGAAGCTTTTAGATTTGGTTATTCAAGTATCTTTTATTTTTTAGGTCTCATTGTCATCCATGACGGAAGCCACTACACACCTTGATTCATGAGAATAATGTTATGAAAAAAATGCTATTACCTGTTTTGGTGTTTACGCTGTCTTTTTCAATGCTTAGTTGTGCAGCCAGTTTTGACTGCACAAAAGCCAGCAGTAAAACCGAAAAAATGATTTGTGCTGACCTAAGAACTTCTGAGCTGGATTCGCTGATGGATAGAGCCTACAAGCGAGCCTTATCGAAAGCGTTGAATCCAAACGATGTAAAGCAAAACCAGCGTAATTGGTTAAAACAACGTAATCAATGCACCGACATTGCTTGTGTAAAACAACAATACGAACAACAGCTTACCCAGCTACGTGAAATTCAGTATGCGCCTCAAAAGTGGGAAATGCTAAAAGGTGAGCGTTCTGAGCTATGCCAAGCGGTATTTAATTTGGTAAAAAATGATCCAAAAATGAGCGTAAAGCTCAGTGGCTCACCCTCATATTTATCCTCCATTCCTGGTGTGAGCTTTATTGAATGGAAAGAGATTCCAGAAGAAAGTTTTATGAAAATGTTGCATATAGTTCCTACAGATTTTGGTGTAAAAGCCAGGTTGGATAGGGCAAAACAATATCCGATGTTTAAAACTTACATGGCTGAAATAAATTTTGATGCTTTTGGAGAAGGTGAAATTCTTTTGAAGGGAGAATCTAATGATGCTGAAAAAGACTTGTGGGGCGGTTCGTTTCATGTCGTTTCTAGAGCCTTGAAAATTCCAGAAGGTGTTCCGGATGTTTATTATGGAAGGGCTTTTTTATTTAAGAATCAGGTCTACATATTAAGATCATATGAAATAGCTGTGGCTATTCACGCAGTTTTTAATGAAGACGGTGACACCATCCGAGCACAAACATATTGCAACATGGAAATTAAGGAAAAGTAAAATGAAATTTATAGTTAGAAAAGTGTTATTAAGCGAAGAATACGCGGACTTAAAATTCAACTATTTAAAAGCTGTAGAGGGGGCATCTACAAACGTTTATTACGATCATTTGGGTATAGCGACTATTGGTATCGGCTGGAATATTTCAGGTGTAGACAATCTGACAGTGTTTATGGAGAACAAATACGGATTATCTAACCTGCCAGAAACTACTTGCATTGGCTCATCGCCACGGAGTTGGCCGACACGCAAACTCACAAGCCGAGGCTGATCATCGGGAAATAACCAGCGATGCCACTGCCCCAATTTTTTCAATGAAAGTGGTTGATGACCATTCTGGATAGCATCGAGCATGAGCTCGGCAAGCCCTTCTGTTTTACTCGATATGGGGATTTGCGTATCTACCGAGATACCTAGGCGTTTGGCGAGTGATGACCTTACAGAAGCCGCATTTAAAGTTTCACCTTCAATAGCAGATGAAGTAATAATGTTTTGGAGTAAAGTATCTAATGCAGACTCTGAGTTCAAGTCTGAGCTCAGGCTTCCCATCCGACCCAACAACACACCCAGGGCCTTATTAGCATCACCGAGAGGGGAGTTGTAACGCAATCTACAACCGGTTTAATGCACATTAAACCGAGTAATTCTTTTGGTTGGTTAGATTAAGCCTCGTTCTGCAAAGCTGACGATATCGACGGTGCCTACGACCAGATGGTCTAAAACACAAATATCCACTGTCTGTAACGCGGTCACTAGTCTTTGTGTAATGACCTTATCTGCAGTGCTTGGTTCGGCAATGCCAGCAGGGTGGTTGTGTGCGAATATTACAGCGGCGGCATTTTTTGATAGTGCAAGCTTTACCACTTCTCGCGGATAAACAGCGGCTCCATCAATGGTTCCCTGAAATAATATTTCAGCTTCTAAAACGCCGTGTTGGTTGTCGAGCAGGATCACTAAAAATACTTCTCTTTCAAATTTTGATAATGCAACGCGTAAATAATCGCGGGTCATATCTGGGCTAGTTAAATAGTTACTGCGGATAAAACGCTCTTCCAGAATCGTCTCGGCCCAATTAAGAATTTGTGTATCTGAAAATTCAATGGGTTTTATGTTGGAGGTCGATTGATAGCTGCCAACAGCGGAATCATTAATGTCTTTCATGGATGGCTCCAATATTTCGGCATAGAAACGCCACCACCGAATTTAATCGGTGGTGGCGTTTCTTTATGACGTCAAGGTAGGTGAGATGAAGAAGTGTATTAACGTAAAACTAACTGTTCACTTGTCGGTTGAATGTGTGGCCGCAAGAAAGGCATTGAAAGTTATCTAGAATTTCATCATCAAGCGTAGCGCCTATTTATCTAATCAAGATATTGGCTTTGTGCGCGCTGGCCAAAAAGTGGAAGTTAAAATTGAAACTTTCTCGTTTACCAAATACGGTACGGTGAATGGCGAAGTGATTTCAGTATCGTCTGACGCTATTAAGGATGAGAAACTAGGATTGGTATTTGCAACACGAGTACGACTGGATAAAAACACGCTGTTTGTGGATGGCAGGCACTTGAACCTATCACCTGGTATGGCGGTAACGGTAGAAATCAAAACCACGCAGCGCCGTGTGATTGAATACTTCCTAGATCCGCTTAAGCGCCATGGTTCAGAAAGTTTACGGGAGCGGTAAGCAGGCGTCTTCAAGGCAGTGGAAATTCTACGGACTACCATTGCTTTACACTTCTGTCTGTTCTGCCATTTCTACGGCATCATCTACTTCAATGCTCAAATGGCGCACCCTAAATATACAAAACCCCGCACACAGGTGCGGGGTTTTGTATTCGCGGGAAGCGCGCTAATTAAACAGCAAATTCTTTCAGTTTTTTCAGCGGACGAACTTTAACGCTGGTGCTTGCTGGCTTAGCTTTGAAGGTGGTTTCTAAACCAGTAAAGGGGTTAATACCTTTACGTGCTTTAGTTGCTGGCTTCTTAACACAAGTGATTTTGAACAGGCCGGGGAATACGAATTCACCAACACCTTTTTTCTTCACGTGGCCTTCAATAATGTTGGTTAACTCATCCAACACTGCTTGAACTTGTTTTTTGCTCAACTCAGTTGAATCGGCAATTTGTTGCAGAATTTGAGTTTTGTTTTGACGTTCAGCAATAGGTTTTACTACGGCAGGAGCAGCTTTGGCAGCAGGCGCTTTTTTAGCGGGAGCAGCTTTAGCAGCAGGTGCTTTTTTCGCAGCAGCTTTAGGGGCTGCTTTTGGAGCAGCTTTAGCGGCAACTGGCTTAGCAGCAGCTTTTGGCGCGGCTTTAGCAGCAGGTTTTGCAGCAGGCGTTTTTTTGGCAACCATGGTGGATTCCTTTATCGTGAATGATCATTTGATGTGTTTATTCTGTAAGCAAGCGGCTGAATCGGTTGATGCAGTTAGCCCATTAATACTAGGCACGGCTTGCTCAAAAACCCCTGTTTTTATAGGTTCAAAATACCTACTGCAAGGATTGGGGCTATATATAAAGGATAAAAATAGAATCAGCAACCAAAAACTGCGCTATTTCCCGTAGAAAAGGGCAAATTTACAATTTGTGTGAAATTTGCACCGGCAAAATGCGGGGCTGGCATTCAAAGGTGTATTAAAAGGCGCGATTAAAGGGGTTAGTTGTTAAATATGCAGTATTTGTAGCTCAGGCTCAGCTTCGCCGTATTGCCACACATAATCAAAGACTTCGCGAAAACGTTTTACCTCTACCGCCGCATTAAAATTTACAAAGCCTTGATAAACCCGTTCATCATTTTTATAAAGTAGTGCATTGGTATCGCACAGCATAAATCCCATTTCAGTATTGTCTGGCTCTATTGTGAGTTTGCGAAATAGAATTTTGCTAGAGAGGCGTTGATGCAGCTTGGTGAGTTTATGGCCAGTCTCAATAATGGGCTTAGTGTTCTTAACCAAAATTTGCACTTGTGCGTAGCGGCTGCTGCGCACAAAGCTTGAGATGGCTTGAATAAATTCATCGCTGCCGTACACAGCTTCATCAAGCTCGCTACTTAAGATAGCAATCGTTCGCCGCGATTGGCTCAGCAGTTTCAACGATTGCTCTTGAAAATCCTGCACAGAATTCAACAGAAAAAGATCGGGGCTGACAGATGATATTTTGCTCATGGTGTTTCCGCCTCCTCAACTCAATGACTCAACTTAAGCGAGCCGCATTTCAATGTGCGGGATTCCTGCATCCATAAATACCTCACCGCAGGCTGCAAAGCCTAAATGCTCATAAAACCGCTGGCGAGAGGTTTGGGCGTGCAGGTAGATTTTGTAATCAGGATGCTCTTGTTTGCAATAGGCGATGACTGCTGCCATTAATTTGCGGCCAATCACCTGTTGACGATACTCCGCTAAACCAGCAACACGGCCAATATGATAAAGGGGTTGATTCGCGTGAGTTTCTACCAACAATCGCGCGCAGGCAATGGCTTTGCCTACGTCTGTGCTTACCAGAAAATGCGTTGCGGTTTCGTCTTTATCATCCCACGCATCGGCAATAGGAACTTGTTGTTCTTGAATAAAAACACGTTCGCGGATTTCTCTCAGCGGTTGCTGATGAGTTTGCCAGCTGGTTGGGATGATGGTGTGAGTCACAGATAATTACTCATCAACCAACAAGGTTTCTTGATTGATTAATTGCGTAATAGCGGCGCGATCAAACAAATCTTCCACTAAGGGTTTAATGTCATCCCAAGTAATTTCTACCTTAGAGCACACTAATTCGGCCAGTTCGCGTGAGCAAGGTACTGCCTGGCCATCAGCAAAGAGTTGTGTGCAATCGCCTTCCGTGTGAAAGGCTAGGCGGGCGGCAGGGTGACGCCAGAGCATATTGCCTTCGGCGAGCGCTGCTTGCCAATCGTCGGCGGTAATTTCATCGTCGCTTTCAATCTCGTCTTGGCCGTATTTGCGTTCGGTCATATGCTTGCCAAACCAGTGGGCGATATTTTCAGCGGTAAAGTGCTGTTGAATAATCTCTTGGATTTGCGCGATGGCATCGGCGTTAATTTCACCGGGGTTATTTTGCAGTTTCAAATAGGGATCGGTAAAACGTAAATCATTATTCAAGTTTTGCGCTATATCGTGGCTCAGTTCATCCACAATCGCCGAATGGCTGGGTGCGCGAAAGCCGATGGAGTAGGTCATGCAATCGCCTTGCGCAACTCCCCAATGCGCGACACCCGGCGGAATATAAAGCATATCGCCGGGTTCAAGTACCCATTCATCTTGAGTCTCAAAATTCT
>CAUOQW010000095.1:0-7569 GCA_963506825.1 uncultured Cellvibrio sp. | reverse complement strand
TTACCTTAATCCCATTGTTGCGGGTGATCATCCTGATCCCACCATTCTTAAAGATGGTGAAAATTATTACATGACGTTTTCGTCATTTAATTCTTACCCAGGTATTTTGATTTGGCACTCCACCGATCTCGTAAATTGGGCACCGATTGGTCCCGCGCTGCAAAAAAATATCGGCACTGTGTGGGCGCTTGATTTATGCAAACACAATGATCGCTATTACATTTATATTCCCGCCGCGCCCGATAACAAACCTTGGGGAATTTATGTGATCTGGGCCGACAATATCAATGGCCCGTGGAGTGATCCTATCGACCTCAAAATTTCCGGTTGTATTGATCCCGGTCATGCTGTAGGTGAAGACGGCAAACGTTATTTATTCGTGAACGGAATTCGCAAAGTTCGTTTAACGGATGATGGCCTCGCAACCGATGGTCAAGTTGAAGCAGCTTACAGCCCTTGGCGTTATCCTGACGATTGGATTGTTGAAAACTTTGCACCTGAAGGCCCCAAATTATTTCACCGTGGCGAGTGGTTTTATTTAGTAACTGCTGTTGGCGGTACCGCTGGCCCAGTAACGGGCCACATGGTAATCGCTGCGCGCTCGCGCTCCATTCACGGCCCTTGGGAGCACTGCCCGCACAACCCGTTGGTGCGTACTGAATCTGACGCTGAACCTTGGTGGTCGCGCGGTCATGCTTCATTGGTTGAAGGCCATGTTGGCGATTGGTGGATGATTTATCACGGTTACGAAAATGGTTACCGTACCTTGGGGCGACAAACTTTATTGGAACCGATTGAATGGACAAGCGATGGCTGGTTTCGCGCAAAAGGCGGCGATTTATCTCAACCACTCACTAAACCTACAAAAGCAAAAACCAGCGCTGCAGGTGTTGCTCTGTCAGATGATTTCTCGCGCAATAAATTCGGCATTCAGTGGTGTTTTCACAACCCAAGTTTCACTGAAATGGCTCGCGTAAATTATGGCGAAAAAACATTGGAGTTAGCCGGTGCAGGAACTTCACCTGTAGATAGTTCACCGCTGACCTGCGGCGTACCAGATCGCGCCTATCAAGTTGAAGTGACATTAAAACGTTTGGGCGAAGCCGAAGGCGGCTTACTCCTTTTCTACAACCATAAAGCTTTTGTTGGTATTGGGTTTAGCGCGGAGCATATTAAATCTTTCCAATATGCAGAAGAACAAAGTTGGGCGCGTATGCTATTTAAAGCTGAAACTTTGCGAATGCGTTTAACAAACGATCAGCAAGTTATCACCTATGAATATTCGCAGGATGATGGGCGCACGTGGAAATTGCACCCAACGCGAATGGAAGTGTCTGGCATTAATCACAATGTCTTTGGTGGATTTCTAAGTCTCAAGGTAGGTATTTACAGTGTGGGCAAAGGCAGAATTCAATTGCGTGATTTCCAATATCGCGCGCTAGGCCAAGCCAAAAAAGATAGACACAGCTAAAAAGCGTAAATAGATTTAATACAAAAACTTTCCATTAACACAATAAAAATTGGTCAATACAATGAAAACATTTCGCGCATTATTTATCTTAACGGCAATTATTTCTACGTCGGCCTGTGGTGGGGGAGGCGGTGGTAGTAGCTCAACATCGCCAGCAGTATCTTCTACGCCGGTTGTATCTTCGTCTTCTTCGTCAATACTTTCATCGTCATCGTCATCGTCATCGTCATCGTCATCGTCATCGTCATCGTCATCGTCATCGTCATCGTCATCGTCATCGCTCGCATCTTCTTCATCGTCGGTGTCTTCCTCTGCGTTGTCGCAACTTTACCCAAGCTACAACACTAAACCACTTGCGCCAGATATAACGGGTGTTGGCAGTACGGCTACGCAAATCGCTAGCAAAATGAAACTCGGTTTTAATATTGGTAATACGCTAGAAGCTACCGGTGGCAAGGCTGAAACCTATTGGGGTAACCCGAGAATTACCAAAGAGTTTGTGAAATTTGTAAAAGATTCTGGCTTCACTGCGATACGTTTGCCGGTGTCTTGGGATCAATATTCAAATCAAGCCACGGCTGAAATTGAGAGCGATTGGTTAAATCGCGTTAAAGAAGTTGTGCAGTACTGCATTGATAATGATATCCACGTGATTGTAAATATTCACTGGGATGGTGGCTGGCTAGAAAATAATGTCACGCCTGCAAAACAGATTGTAAATAATGCAAAGCAAAAAGCCTTTTGGGAACAAATTGCCACGCATTTACGTGATTTTGATGAGCGTGTTATTTTTGCTGGTGCGAATGAGCCTAATGTTGAAAATGCAACGCAAATGGCTGTGCTGCTTTCCTATCACCAAACCTTTGTGGATACCGTACGTGCAACCGGCGGCAAAAATGCATACCGCACCTTAATTGTTCAAGGCCCATCAACCGATGTGGAAAAAACCAATAAATTAATGACCCAAATGCCTACAGATTCTGCGAGCAGTCGCATGATGGCAGAAGTGCATTACTACACACCGTGGAACTTCGCGGGCATGACGAAAGATGAATCTTGGGGCAACCAATTTTTCTACTGGGGCAAAGGTTTCCATTCCACTACCGATACCGCGCACAACCCAACCTGGGGTGAAGAGGATACGGTTGACTCCATGTTTAAGTTAATGAAAACCCAATTTGTCGATAAAGGCATTCCCGTCATCATCGGCGAGTTTGGTACCGGCGCTCGCACAAACTTAACAGGCGATGCGTTGAAATTACACTTAGATAGTAGAGCCTATTATTTTAAATACATTACCAAACAAGCCCTCGCAAATGGTTTGCAACCCTTCTTTTGGGATACCGGTAGTTTGTTAGATAGAAAAAATAATACGGTATTAGATCAGCAAGCATTTGATGCGCTTATTCAAGGTGCTACGGGGAAGTAATGATTTAGTAAATGCACGGGAATGTTTATTAAAAAGGGAATCGTCATCCCCGCTACGCGAGGATGACGATAAATAGATTTGTAGGTTGGAAAAGCCGAAGGCGCTCCGCTTTTCCAACCTACCCAATAGCAAAATTTAATATCCTGCTTTTGTGGGTTGTGGGTAAGGCGTGAGCTTGCGAACGATGCACCCTAACGTGCTACATATTTTTATATGCATATTTATTTGAATCTGGATGCATAACTCGTTCTATCCCAGACTCTCTTAATCCACGTTTTAGTGCACGGTAAATAAGCATAAAACTAGGAACTTCGAGTAGCCGTTCACCACCTATGCGACGTCGCCTGTATTGCTCAATTATATCTTTTCGACAGACAGAGAACGGAAAGGAATGCATTCGATTAAAACGGTGTCTCAACAATAGTTTGTATCGGAGTTGAATAGATCGATGAATAGTAGATATTAACCATCCATCCAATTCACGTAATTGATTCTCGTCATTTAACAGCGGGTAAAAACTCATGATTCCTTTAAATAGCAATGAACGACGTCTGCCTTTTATGTACTCCACAATGTCTCGATGAAGTAGTCCACCGTACAGGTATCTACGAATTTGCATTATTGCAGTCAATAATGCCTTGTCTTTGCCATTCGAGGGTATAACTAAACCACGTAACGGGTTATCTTTTAGCGGTTGTATAAGATTTTTGTAAAGCAGGTAAGATATTTGCTTTTTGATGCGTTGTTCTGCTTTTTTTCTTATGGACACATGAGAAACGCCAATGGAGTACCCTAAAAAATGAAACTCTTCTTTTGATGCGATTTCTGTGTTGAGTCCTTTCCTGGCGAGAAGGCTAATTCCATCAGATTTACTAGGGTTGATTGGAACTCCCGCTTCTCGAGAAAAGGATTCTATTAAGGCAAACGCTTTGCAAATTGCGGCATAATCAGGACTCCATACAACCGTATCATCCGCGTAACGAGCAAATTTTAACCCCTCCTTTTCAAGCGCTTTATCCAATTTCCAGCAAGCAAGATTTGCAAGAAAAAGTGATATAGAGGTTCCTTGGGGGATACCGCGTTCTCGCCGACTTAAAAAAGCTTTTATTATTTGTTCATCTTCATCACTTACAAGAAACCCATTTTCGTGAAGTTGGGAGTAAAGGTAGTCATGTCCAATTGATCCAAAAAAATCTGAAAAATCAAATTCTGCAATAAATGCTCTTGCATCAAGTGCTAGGTCAACGGTTATGTCTTGAATGGCGAAGTGAACGTTTCTATCGTTACGATAAGCATATGAAAACGAACTAAATCTATGTTTGTTTTTGCCAAGTAATCGGCTATAAAAATATTTGGATATTGCCGCGTCAGGAATTTGATAAATAGTTAATTCCCGAGTTCCTCCATTGGGCTTCGGTATTGTTTTTCGAAAAGGCTCATTCGGGCTGTAAGTTTTGTTTTCTATTTTTTTTGCGATAGATTTTGCAATGGCTTTGGCTTTTGATTTTACATAAAACGGGTTGAATTTTTTATCTATTGCCCAGTATTCAGGTGTTTGAATAACCTTTTGTGGCACGTCAATAACACGATTCTGGTTTCTCATCCATTCTGCATGAAGATTGTTGTGATAGACATGATGCCTAAGAATCAGTTTGTCGCATTCCTGAATTATTTTTTCTCTGAGTTGATTTTCAATGGACATTGTTTTGTCCTAAAACAAAAAGCCCGAGACAGGTCTCGGGCTTTCCACGGTGCTAACCTAGTAAAAGTAAGTTACCATTTGTTTGGTATAGGTTTGACGCTATACCCCCAGCGTCGCAGAAGATCCGCAAAAAGAGGAGCCCCGTTCTTCCTCTAAGGAAGTGATTGGAGTATTACTCAGGCTGTATGTAAGAGTCAACTCATCGTAGTTATGTAAAATATTATGCGTCCAAAAAATCAATAAGAACAAGCGTGAGTTTTCACCAATCCCCACCTTCATTTACTCAGTCGCTTCAAGCCCTCAAATCGCTATCAACATTAAACATATCTACCTCGCACATAGAACATCCCCTTCGAATTCCTAACCTACCATTTCCACCCAAAGAGGGCAGTTTCCCCAGCCTCACCGCCATCCATCCTTTCCAATTTATAACAATCACAAAGAAGCTCGAAATAAGTACACTACAAGTGTTATGGTTTATTTGACTTTATGTTATAGTGTTTTATATGTAACTCATCTTTTATATATAAATACTGCTATCCTACTGGTTGGGCTTCAGAATCTATAAAGCTTTGCCTAGTGCTGAGAGGTTTTTTTGGGCTGGCGATACTTGAGTTGTACCTATAAATATAAACGACAATAACGAGTGTTTAGCGCGCCGCAGTGCGTGGAGATGGTATGAATAATAATGAAAAGAGCGTTTCTGTTCTTGTACCTTTGATCCTGATTATTAGCTTGTTCTTTTTGTGGGGAATGGCGAATAACCTCAACGATATTTTGATTGCCCAGTTCAAAAAAGTATTTACCTTGTCGGATTTGAAATCGGGTCTGGTGCAGTCGGCGTTTTATACCGGTTACTTTGTGTTTGCCATTCCTGCTGCCATTTATGTAAAACGCTTTAGCTATAAAGCAGCCGTGGTCACGGGTTTGTTTTTATATGCGCTGGGTGCATTTTTGTTTTATCCCGCTGCTGCGGTGCGCGAATACTCCTTGTTTTTAGGTGCGTTGTTTATTATCGCGAGCGGTTTAGCTTTTTTGGAAACCTCGGCCAATCCATTAATTATCGCCATGGGCGACCCCGCCACCGCAGAGCGCCGTTTGAACTTTGCGCAGTCGTTTAATCCGTTTGGTTGCATCGCCGGTATTTTGATTGGCCGTGAATATATTCTCTCTGGCCATGAGCCAACTGCCGATGAGTTGGCCGCTATGGCGCCTGCGGCGCTTGAACAGTTTTACCAAACCGAATCCCACGCGGTGCAAGGGCCTTATTTGGTGTTGGGCGCGATTGTTTTTTGTTGGGCCTTGTTGGTGCTCTTGGTTAAGTTTCCCAAGGTGGCCACTGAATCTGCGGATGCCGGTGTAGGCAGCTGGACGGATTACAAAAGCTTATTGCGCAATAGCCATTTTATGTTTGGTGTAACGGCGCAGTTTTTCTATGTGGGCGCGCAAGTGTGTTTGTGGAGCTACACCATTCGCTATGGTCAGCAGGCTTTGCCGGGTACGGGCGAGAAGGATTTGGCGAGCTACCTATTAATTTCGCTAGTGCTATTTATGCTCGGTCGCTTTGTGGCTACTGCGCTTATGATCAAGATTAAACCCAGCGTATTGATGATGAGCTATGCCTTGGTCAACGTGTTGCTCTGTGCGGTTGCGGTTGTTATGCCTAACTATTTGGGCATGTGGTCGCTGGTGGCTACCAGCTTCTTTATGTCGCTGATGTTCCCCACCATTTTTGCGCTCAGTGTTAAGAGTTTGGGCGAGCAGAGCAAGGCCGGTTCATCCTTAGTGATTATGGCCATTATTGGTGGCGCGGTGTTAACGGCGGTTATGGGTTTCGTGTCGGATATATCTTCAATTCACACCGCAGTCTTAGTGCCTTTAGTGTGTTTTGTGGTGATCGCGGCTTACGCCCGCAGCTGTTCTCGTTTGGCTTGAGCGAGGGAGTTTGCGTGATAGATGCTCATCAACATTTTTGGCGCATTGGCGAACACGATTGCACTTGGCCAACGGCTGATCTCGCCGATATTTATCGTAATTTTTTGCCGGTAGATTTGGAGCCATTGGCGCAGGCTGCAGGCGTTAGTGGTTCAGTGTTAGTGCAATCGCAAGAGAGCGATTTGGATACTGAGTTTCTACTGCGCCTAGCCGATGAATCGAATTTAGTGAAAGCCGTTGTGGGCTGGGTGGATTTGGCGTCGCCTTTGGCGGTAGCACGAATTCAGCGCTTGGCGCGCCACTCAAAAATGCGCGGCTTGCGCCCCATGTTGCAAAGCCTGCCTGAAGATAACTGGATTCTACAGCCAGAACTTCAGCCTGCCATTGCAGAAATGCAGGTGCGTAACTTGAGTTTTGATGCCTTGGTGCGTGTGCGCCAATTGCCGTATCTGCGTATTTTTGCGAAACGTCACCCTAAATTGCCTATGGTGATTGACCATGCGGCCAAACCGGATATTGCGAATTTAGAGTTTGCGGCCTGGGCGGGTGGTTTGGCAGCTATGGCAGAATTACCGCATGTACATTGCAAATTATCTGGCTTGTTGACAGAGGCCAATGCTGAGCAGGGTTTGGATGAGCTTCGCCCTTACGTGGTTCATCTGTATCACCTGTTTGGCGCTGAGCGTTTGATGTGGGGCAGCGATTGGCCTGTACTTAACTTGGCACCCAATTGTCGTTATGCGGGCTATGGAGATTGGCTGGATTTGGCGAAGCAGCTATTACCTATTGCTTCCAATACTGAGCTGGATGCTATTTTTGGCTTAACCGCTAAAAACTTTTACCGTTTTTAACACTGTGTGACGACATGTTTGCTTGTCGCTTGAATGTACATCTGATACTTTGATTTTTCGGTTTCATCCATAATATTAATTATCATATATAAAAATACTCCTATGACTACTATAGACACAAATTTAGATTCGGCAGGCGATGATGATCGCAAATACCGTGCTCCGGCGCTTGAAAAAGGCT
>CAUOQW010000094.1:0-7578 GCA_963506825.1 uncultured Cellvibrio sp. | reverse complement strand
CTGGTGGGAATCACAATCGCCAATAACATGCAGATATTGCTGCCACTCAAATAGGCGACTACTGCACCCAAAATGAGATTGGATACTAATCCACCGGCAAAGCCCTCTAAGGTTTTACCGGGGCTAACGGCTTGTGCCAGCTTGCGCTTACCCAATTTACGGCCAGTGAAATAACCGCCGGTATCTGCCGCGGCCACTATGGCAGCAATCATTACCACCAACCAAGCGCCTTGGGGCTGGAAGCGAACAGAAACCAACGCCAGCCAAGTGGGCACTAAGACCACCACCCCCATCAGTAGGCGCAGAATAGGATGCCCCCACAAAATGGCGCTACTCGGATAGCCCTGCACCAGCAACAAAGCCACTGCCCACCAAGTACAGGCAACAATCAAAAGCGACTTAACCACAGGCAAATTCAGTCCCTGCTCGGCAGTACACATCCCAATCGCCCAACAAACAGCAAGTAATATTGCGCCAATAAACCCGACATAAAGAAGACGCTGCCAAGTTGCACCGCAGCTAGATAAATTCGCCCACTCCCATGCGCCGATTAACACCACAGCACCAATGAACAGCGGGAAATACATAGGCGACAGCCCAAACAGCGCCGCTAAAAATAAGATAGTTAAAATAATGGCGGTGATAACACGTTGCTTAAGCATGAGTGACTCCCGCTTCGATTTGATCACCCGTCATACCAAAACGGCGTTGACGGTCATGAAAGGCAGCGGCGGCGCGTTTGAGTTCATTGCCGTCAAAATCTGGCCAAAGCTTATCGCTAAAAAAGAATTCAGCGTAAGCGCTTTGCCAGAGTAAAAAATTACTGATGCGCACTTCACCGCCGGTGCGAATCAATAAATCCAACGGCGGTAAATCGGCCATGGAGGTGTATTTGTCGAGCAAGTCTTCATCGACATCGGCAGCATTCATGCGGCCTTCTTTCACTTCTTGCGCAACTTTTTTTGCCGCTTCAGCGATATCCCAACGGCCACCGTAATCAGCGGCGATCACCAGCGTCATCTTGCCATCTTTGGTTAATTCTTCTGCCTCTTCAATGGCTTTTTGAATACCTTTGCTAAAGCGACTGCGATTACCAATCACGCGCAGACGTACGCCTTTTTTCTTTAAAGCTTTGGCTTCATTTTTGAGATACAACTGAAACAGCGACATAAGCGCTTCTACTTCCAGCGGAGGGCGTCTCCAGTTTTCGCTGCTAAAGGCAAATACAGTAAGAACTTCTGCACCAATTTCTTCACAGGCCGTCATAGCATCGCGAATGCGTTCAACACCCGCTTTATGACCTGCAACACCGGCCAAGCCGCGCTGCTTAGCCCAACGGTTGTTGCCGTCCATAATGATGGCGACATGGCGAAGTTGATTGTCAGACACTGGTTTCTCCCGCTTGGCAAGCCGCTGCATAAATTCCCTGCTAATCGGCAATTTTAAAAAAGACGGCTGTACTTTTGATATTCAATTGTTTGATATTCAATTTTTTAATTTTTCTGTTTTTCTTAGGATTAAAAACAAACTGGCTCGCTAAAAATAGCGAGCCAGTTTGTTGGGGTAAAGCAATTACACCGCCATCAAATCAACTTCTTTGGCAGCCAAGGCTTTATCAACTTCTGCGATATATTTATCGGTAATTTTTTGAATTTCATCTTGCGCGCGACGATCATCGTCTTCGCCAATCGCTTTATCTTTTAACAGGGCTTTTACATCGCCCAATACATCGCGGCGCACATTGCGCACCGACACACGGCCATTTTCTGCTTCAGCACGTGCTTGTTTGATAAAGTTTTTACGGGTTTCTTCGGTCAACATTGGCAGCGGCAAACGAATCAAACCATTGTTGGTAGATGGGTTTATCCCCAAGTTTGATTTCATAATTGCCTTTTCAATTTCAGGCACCAAGTTGCGCTCCCAAGGGCTGATTGAAAGCGTGCGTGCATCTTCAACGTTGATGTTGGCGAGCTGGCTTAACGGCGTTTCGCTGCCGTAATAATTCACCATAATGCCATCCAAAATACTGGGGTGAGCACGGCCAGTACGGATTTTGCTAAAGTGATTCACCATAGCTTCAACGGCTTTTTTCATACGCGCTTCAGCGTCTTTTTTAATATCATTAATCATTACTTTTATCCTCTTCAATCAAAGTGCCTTCATTGCTGCCTACAACAATGTTTAACAGGGCACCGGTTTTATTCATACGGAACACACGCACAGGCATATCGTGTTCGCGGCACAAGCAAATCGCCGTCAAATCCATTACACCTAATTTTTTATCCAAGACTTCATCGTA
Source organism: uncultured Cellvibrio sp. (assembly GCA_963506825.1). Classification (GTDB taxonomy): domain Bacteria; phylum Pseudomonadota; class Gammaproteobacteria; order Pseudomonadales; family Cellvibrionaceae; genus Cellvibrio. The sequence goes on along the minus strand of CAUOQW010000094.1, from coordinate 5,279 downwards.
AGACAGGCGATCGTATTTGGTCGCGGTTGGATCTTTTTTGGGGTCGGCAGTGTAAACGCCATCAACCTTAGTTGCTTTGAGAACGATATCCGCATCCACTTCGATACCGCGCAGACAAGCCGCAGAATCAGTAGTGAAGAATGGATTGCCCGTACCCGCAGCAAAAATCACCACTTCGCCCATGCTCAAGAAACGCACTGCACGGCGGCGATCATAATGCTCAACAATGCCGCTCATGGGGATTGATGACATAACGCGACAGGATATATTGGAGCGCTCAAGCGCATCGCGCATGGCCAAAGCATTCATTACAGTCGCGAGCATACCCATGTGGTCACCAGTCACGCGATCCAAGCCTGCCGCACTCAGTTGCGCACCGCGAAACAGGTTGCCGCCGCCAATCACCAAGCCCACTTGCACGCCTATGCCTACCAACTGACCAATTTCCAACGCCATTTTGTCGAGCACTTTAGGGTCGATACCGAAGCCCTCGGTACCCATCAACTCTTCGCCACTCAATTTCAATAAGATGCGCTTGTACTTTTTATCCCTTGGGTTAGACATAAATGCTCTCCAAACAATGAGTTAGCTACTTACCTAGGCCACAAAGCCAAGGCTCAAAAAAATCGGCGCAGTTTACCAGAAAAAACCTTGGTTTGCGCTGAGAGAGTTACACGCTTAACAACTTGTCGGACGGGTTGCTGCTAAGATCTATAGTATCGCGAACGCAATGGATTCCAAGATGCTCACACGCCACTTTATTTGTCGCCTAACGGTCACCAGCATGGTGTTGATAGCCATACTGGCTCAGGCAGAAACGGTTATCCACTACACGCCACTGGAGGACTCCCAAGATAAGCGCCTTGAATATCCGCTGAAAGTGATTGATTTAGCCATGCGCAAAACCGCAGAAAAATATGGCTCTTACCGCTTCGAACATATCCCCAAAGCCGTTAGCTTGGCGCGCTCAGTCTATGAGCTTAACCGCGACACCTATCCAAACTACTTCTTTCCTGGCAGTACAAATATTCAAGAGATGAGCAAGGGCAATTTAATCGCAGCGGATTACCCGCTTGACCACGGCTTGCTCAGTTATCGTATTTGTTTTGTCAGCCCCGCCGCCAAAGCCAACGTAGCTGCCGCCAATACCTTGGACGACTTGCGGAAGTTTACTATCGGGCAAGGTGCCAATTGGCCAGACATAGCCATTTTGCAAAACAATGGTTTCCGCGTTTTGCAGAATCAGAATTACATGGGGCTTTTTAAGATGGTGATAGGTAACCGCGTGGATTTATTTTGCCGCGGCATCAGCGAATTGCACAAAGAATACAATGCGTACAAATCCTTGGGAAACTTGCAATACGATGAGAGCTTCGTACTGGTTTACCCAATACCCTATACGCTCTATTTCAATAAAAACAGTAAACCCCTTATTGCGCGCATCGAAGAAGGTTTACTGCTCGCACAAAAAGACGGCTCATTAACAGAGCTTTTCACGCGCTATCATCGCGACGATATTCTCTTCGCCAAACTCAAACAGCGAAAATTTTTCTACTTAAAAAATCCTTCCGAGCAAAAACCTTCACCCACCTATAAAAGTTTTATGATTGACCCACTAAAAATTGAATAGCCGTCCTATTTTTAGTGGGTCGCACGCATCTAAAAGCGATAATCCAAACCAACCACCAAAGACGATATGGTCAAATCATCTGTATCACCAAGGTCATCAAAGTCGCCATAACGATTATATTCAAGATAAATACCAAAATGCCGATTCAATCCATAACGACCACCCACACCCAATATCGCACGGTCTTTTGATAAAGACCCGGATTCATCGTAGTAGTCATCTTTATAAGTTGCATCGATTTGCATATCCGCAATACCTGCGCGCCCATAAAAACTCAGCGATTCATTAATCTTATGGCTCGCCAACAGCGACACTTGAGTTACGGTTAAATCTAGGGTCGCCTTAGTAGCTTCATCGGAACGACTAAAGCCACCCAAATCGCGATAAGCCACTTCAATTGCCAAGGTGTCCTTAAAAGGAAGATTGAAAATATAACCACTCGCAACCGAAAAAGCGGTATCCGTTTTACTCGACCAATCCGTTTTCCATTTAACGCTTCCCACATCGCCCGCCACATAAAAACCCTCAGCAAAAACTGGCATAGCACAACTCACCAAAGCGCAAGCCATCCAAAATTTCTTCATAACATCTCCATTTAAACTTTAGTAATAGACACAACCCAGCTTAGACAGCTGCCATAGGAACACAAGCCATCAAAATAAAAGCCCATAAAAAAACCCGCACAAGTTGCCTTGTGCGGGTTTCATATTTCTTCCGTTAGGAGAAATTAGCCTTTAGCAGCCGCTACCTTTTTATTACGCCTTGGTGGCGGCAACTTGGGCAGCAACTTCAGCAGCGAAGTCTACTACTGCAACTTCAATACCTTCACCTACTTCTAAACGCACAAAGCTCTTAACAGTTGCACCGCCAGTTTTGGCGAATTGGGCAACCGTTAACTCTGGGTTTTTAACGAAGGGTTGATCAACCAAGCTGCTTTCTTTCAAGAACTTGTTGATACGACCAACAATCATTTTCTCAACGATTTCAGATGGCTTACCGGCCATGTCTGGTTGAGCGCGAATGATTTCTTTTTCTTTCTCAACAACTTCTGGAGACATTTGATCAGAGCTAACAACCACTGGGTTAACAGCTGCTACATGCATAGCGATGTCTTTACCAATTTCGTCGTTACCGCCTTCCAATTGAACCAATACCGCGATACGGCTGTTCAAGTGCAAGTAGCCGCTCACTACGCCGCCTTCAACCAAGCTGATACGACGAACGCCAATGTTCTCACCGATTTTTTGAACCAAGGCTTGACGCGCTGCTTCCAAATCGCCGTCCATCAAAGCGGCAACATCAGTTTGCTTGGTAGCAAATGCTTTATCCAACACGCTGTTTGCGAAGGCAACAAAGTTTGGCTCACGCGCAGCGAAGTCAGTTTCAGAGTTAACTTCTACCGCAACAGCGTAGCTGTTATCTGGAGCAACTTTAACCGCTACAACGCCATCAGCAGCAGTGCGATCAGCTTTTTTAGCCGCTTTCAAGCCAGAGATTTTACGCAAGTTTTCAATGGCCAATTCAATGTCGCCATCAGCTTCATTGAGTGCTTTTTTACATTCCATCATGCCCAAGGCGGTACGGTCACGCAGTTCTTTCACTAATGCAGGAGTAACAGCTGCCATGATTTTTTCCTCAATTAAAGTCAATTCTTTGATACAAAAAGGGGGCTAAGCCCCCTTCTCACGTTTTGCTAAAGCAGGGCTGAAATTACTCAGCGCTACCCTCAGCAGCTACGTATTCATCTTTGTTTGGTACAGCAGATACAGACTTAGAACCTTCCAAGCAAGCGTCAGCCACAGCTGCAGCGTACAACTTGATTGCGCGGATGGCGTCGTCGTTACCCGGGATAACATAGTCAACACCGTCTGGGTTGCTGTTAGTATCAACAACACCGATAACAGGAATGCCTAACTTGTTAGCTTCTTGAATTGCAATACGCTCGTGGTCAACGTCGATGATGAACAAAGCATCTGGCAAACCATTGATGTTTTTGATACCACCAATTGAACGCTCAAGCTTTTCCATGTCGCGTGAGCGCATTAAAGCTTCTTTCTTGGTCAATTTAGCAAAAGTACCGTCTTGGCTTTGAGCAGTAAGCTCAGACAAACGACGGATAGAAGCGCGAATAGTTTTGTAGTTGGTCAACATACCGCCTAACCAACGGTGGCTAACAAATGGCTGGCCAGCGCGTTCAGCTTGTTCTTTCACGGTTTTTTGAGCAGCGCGCTTAGTGACAACAAACAGAATTTTTTTCTTTTGAGACGCCATTTGTTGAACCAAAGCCAAAGCTTCGTTAAACGCAGGCACAGTGTGCTCAAGGTTGATAATATGAATCTTGTTACGCGCACCGAAGATGTACTTGCTCATCTTTGGGTTCCAATAACGAGTTTGGTGACCGAAGTGGACACCGGCAGACAACATGTCGCGCATGCTTACTTGTGGCATTTTAGTATTCCTAAATGTATTGGGTTAGGCCTCCACATACCCCGCTAATCAACCCTTTTGCTTGCGCTATTGCGTAAACTAAGAGCACCCAGATGTTGCGTGACGGTACATGTGTGACGTTAAAGTTAACTCTTAAAAGGCGATATGCCAAAAAAGAGGCGCGCTTTATACCACAATTGCTCCATCAGTAAAACCTTTAACGCCCCCTTACTGTATCTTTACCGCAAATTGGCCATAAAAACGCTGGATAAACAGTGAAAACAGCTTGTACACTAGTCATACGAATAAGATCTGCCATTTAAAGATACAGACACGCACCCATCAACCAATGAGATCCAGACAATGAAAGAAACATGGCGCTGGTTTGGCCCTAAAGACCCCGTCACCTTGCAACACATAGCCCAAGCGGGCGCGACTGGCATAGTGACTTCACTTCACCATATCCGCACTGGCGATATATGGCCTATGGCCGATATCCTGGAGCGCAAGGCATTGATTGAAGCGCACAACCTCGAATGGGCAGTGATTGAAAGCATTCCGCTGCACAACGATATCAAAACCCGCACCGGCAACTATCTCCAGCTGATCGAAAACTACAAGCAATCTATCCGCAACGTGGCGGCCGCTGGCGTTTACGATGTCTGCTACAACTTTATGCCAGTAGTGGATTGGACGCGTACCAACCTCAGCTACACCTTGCCCAACAAGGCACAGGCACTGCGCTTTGAGATGAGCGACTTCGCCGCTTACGACGTTTATATGCTGCAACGCCCCGGCTCGGAGCAATCCTACAAGCCCGATGTGCTAACCAAAGCCAAAGCGCGTTTGGATGCCATGAGCGATGAAGAAAAGGCATTATTAGAGAAGAACATTATCGCAGGCCTACCCGGTGGCGAAGGCTCTTATGACCGCGATGGTATTCGCGCCGCTATCGACCAATTTATCCAGATGGGCGATGAAGGCATGCGCGCCAACCTGTTTGCGTTCCTACGCGAGATAATCCCGGTCGCAGAAGAAGTAGGCGTGCGCATGGCAATTCATCCGGATGACCCACCATTCTCCCTATTTGGCCTACCGCGCGTAGTCTCTACTGCTGACGATGCCCGCGCTTTGCTCAATGCCGCACCCAGCCCAGCCAATGGCTTAACCCTGTGTGCAGGCTCCTACGGCGAACGTTGCGATAACGATTTGGTGGATATGG
>CAUOQW010000093.1:0-7591 GCA_963506825.1 uncultured Cellvibrio sp. | reverse complement strand
TATACATAGCGGCCTCCTTTAATGTAATTGAAAGTAAGAACATTAAGCTTTAAAAAAACAGAAAAACCCTCTCGCTACTAACGAGAGGGTTGTGAGAGATCGGCGGAATCCTTCGCCAACAAAATCTTCCGTAATATGGATAAAGCAAAATTAGAAACTGCCGCGTAGACCTAGCATAAATTGACGACCAGGACGATTTAATGAAGCCGCGCGATTTTCATATCCATTGTAGGAATATTCTTCTTCATCCAAAATATTTAAGGCTTCAAATGTTAACGTCATATCTTTGCCCCAAGCTTGGAAGTTCAAACTGCTTGAGAAATCCAAATAACCAGCGGAATTACGGTACTGAACTTCAGGTGAAGTAGAGCCACAATTCACGGTACATTCCACGTAGTCGCCACGGAAGTTGTAGGAGAAGCGCAGATCGTAACGATCCGTTTCATAATAAACAACAGCGTTGTAATTATTTTCAGCCAAACCTGTAATTGTCGATTCACCTGAATTCAAACGCGTATAGTTGAAGCTCAAACCAAGACCTTGCAAAATCATATCAAGGTGTTGTTGATACAAAAATTCAGCTCCCCTCAAATAAGTGACCGCATCCAAATTCACTGGTGTGTTAAATAAGAGCACTGTATCTAAACCTTGAGGCAACAATGCCTTAAAGGTTGGGTCAGTAATGGTATCCAAAGGAATAGCTGCATTTTTGAAAGGCTTGGGAACATTTTGTCGCTGTACAAAACCCGTAATTTCTTTGTAGAAAAGATTACCGCCCAACACCGCACCTTTCTCGAAATACCATTCAATACCCAGATCAACTTGATTGGAAAGATAGGGATCCAAATCGGGGTTACCCTGAGTTACCACACCTGCAGTCGAAAGACTGGTAAAGGGCTGAATGTCTGCAGGACTGGGGCGTGTTAACGCTTTGGATAAAGAGAGGCGCCCCAAAACGTCTTCACTAATATCGTACGAAAGATTTAACGATGGCAAAACTTCAGAGTAATCACCACTGATTGTATTTCTACCAAAATGTTCAGGGCGAAGCCCAAAAAAGTTGGTGGCGGCAGGCGGCGTATTCGCGGTACGAATAAAACCTATAAGATCTTGATCTGTTTTTACATAGCGAACACCCGCGTTAATGCGCAGTTCGCGCGCAAATATATCAAGCGCTAGATTACCTTCTATATAAGCAGACAGATTATTTTCTTCAAAACCACCGGAGTTTTGATAATCCAAGTTAGCGGCTGCATCCAGTGCAGAGTAACTCATCAATTTACCAAACGCTTTTAGATCCGCTACCGCCCAACTGTTGTAACCAAGATTGTCATCAATATCTTTACCGAAATGATCAATCGGAACAGGAATTGCATAACCACTTAAATTAAAAAGATTAATATCATTGGGGCCGTTGTAACCAAAGGGTTGTAAATATGAACCTTGGTTAGTGCCAATACTACTGCTAAAACTTAAACGCTCGCGAGTAAATTGATTGTAAAGCGCTCCCACACGAATGTTGCGATCATCTTCACCCCACGTAAGATCCAGAGAAAAGTTATCGTTAGTTTCTTCCCGCGTTCTCGGTTGAACACGCGCTGCATTGAGCGCCCAATTGCTAGTGTTAGCAAGATCCATAGATGGCGTGACAGTTGGAATTCGATCTTTCAAATCAAGCTTCACCGTACCAGGCTTAGACAACAACAAATAGGTTGTCATTCTCCAGCGGAAATCTGAGTCGGCACGCGAAATTTTCGCTTCAAGATTAAGCGAATCAGTGATGTCCCAATTAGCGCCAAAATTTAGATGTTTAAAATCAGATTCTTGTTGGAATACGCGGTTCTCGCTCCAAAATTTTGCACCCGATAAAGTCCCTTGAGTAAGGGTGTTGTTAGCATCGACCGCAACTTGAGATGGTGTTAAATAACCAAAACCAGTCGCATTATCGGTTCCCGTACCAGTGTTGCGAATCAACAGGTTATTGGTATAGCGATCAAAATCTGCTTCAAGCTTGGCGTATATAGCATCGAAATTAAAACTCAAAGTATCCGATGGTTTCCACTCAAGGGCAAGCGTACTACCGATTCTATCGCGCGTACCTTCTTGTATTTCTGGGCGCGGTAATCGAGGAAATTGTGCGTTGGCCAGTTTGGCGTTAGTCAAACCGGATTCATTAACGAACTCTGGCGCCAGTGAAGCAGGATTACTCGCCGTTACACTCGGAAGATTCCAGTCGAAGCCTTTTGCATAGCCTGTCGCGGGATTGTTATTGGTTACTTTACCCGAAGTCCAACCCTGTGCCGACCAACCGTCGGTGCGGAAGCTTCGTTTCGATGTGGACACACTGAACAAAGCACCAAAGGTATCACCCCAGGTATTACTCAGAGAAAAGCTTAAGCGTGGATCGAATTTTTCCGAGGTGGACTGATAGGCCTCTTGAATTTGATAAGTCCCGTTGAAACCTTCACGATCAAATGGACGTGCAGTGCGCAAATTGATGGTGCCCGATAACCCGCCTTCAACCAAGCTGGCATTAGGCGTTTTAGAAACCGCCAATTGGCTGAACAGCTCTGAAGGTAGTAAATCAAAATCAAATTCGCGGTTGCGCGATTGAGCATCTACGCTACCTTCTGATGCAGCGGAAACAGGCATTCCATCTAATAACACACGCGCAAAACTTGGCCCCAAACCACGCAAGGAAATTTGTTGACCTTCACCATTAGTGCGCGATACCTGTACCCCAGGCACACGTTGCAAAGCTTCTGCCAAATTGTTGTCGGGTAATTTTCCTACGTCATCCGCAGTAATCGAATCAACCATAGTGGTGGAATTACGCTTCAGATTAAGCGATTTCTCAAGACTCTCAGAATAACTCCCTGTCACTATTACTTCATCCACCTCATCGCCGTTTTGTGCGTGTGCCGTTACAGCTGCAATCATCAACGCCAAAACAATAGATGGTTTATATTTAAAATGCGGCGTTATCATTCGTGACTCCTCATTGATTATTGTTAAATGTGAAGAAGAAAGTGGAACATCATAAATCCTTCCTGCCATATCTTGTATACAAGGATACAAGAAGTCAACAGCAGAATTTATGTTTACAAAAAATTTGCGGACACCCGCACCCGCTCAAGAAGTAAATCAGCAGGGGAACATTGGTACACCTGCTTCAAATATGGAAATTTATTTACAGGGAAAATAATGGGCGCACGAATTTACGGAAAAGTCGTGGCTGAGATTCAGCATTAAATTGAAGGGGCTATGGGGTGTAATATATCTGTGGTTTTTGGGTCAAACCTAAATGACTGATTATTTTGAATTAGAAGTAATCGCTTTGTTTTCACGTTGACCCAAGTTGGAACAGTTTTAAGCGCCATTCACTTATCGGATAGTCGTATTTTTCTTCATTCGATCGAGCGACTTTTGAACCTCATCCGCCAAAGGCTTATCGGAAGCACTTAGCTCTGCTAAATACTGTGAGCTTGCTGTTGCATCTTTTTTAGCCCAGTTATTGATGGTGTACGCATAGTTAAATGCTTTTTTCTGAATGGGAACATTTTTTAAGGTCTCATCATAAAGCGAGAGCTGATCTCTCACTGACTGCCCATTGGCCGTCATAGAAGCACCCATAGACATTACCGTCGAGATCTTTAACTCCTCCGACTCCAACGCATTTATAAATTCAACACTGCGCGCCATACCCTGCAGGGAAACCTCATAGGCCGCTGTCGCGGCAGCTGTTCTCTGCATATTATGCTCAGGCAATTTGTTGATTAAGGCATATACGTCACTGTACTGATTTTTTTCTATCAGTTTGGATGATAATTGTCGAACCAAACTTGTGTCTGCAAAATCAGGATGCTGCATAACCAAATCCTTGGCTCGACCAATATCTTTTTCCGCGATCGCCAAAACGCCGCCTTTGAATAAATCTTTGTCTCCCTTACCACCCGCGGAAGCCAGCGCTGTAATAACCGAGGCTTCTGGATCTGAGCTGGCAATATTTTTATTAATCACCTCAAGGAAATAATTTTCGGCACCACTAGTACCTGCTTGTCCCAAGCGCTGAACTTCTTCAGCCACTAAAAATTTATGCTCAGGCTTTTTAGAGAGGGCGGTTAATACTTGCATTTTAAGCGCTCTTTTAGCGCCGCCCTGCCCATACAGTTTTTCAAAATCACTTTCATTTTTCTGTAGCCATTCCCACGTCATAATGGCATTGGACTGTGAGGATGTATGTAATATAGATTTCGCCAAATCAGTATCATTTTGATTCAGCGCATCGTCTAAGAGAGCAAAGCCCTCTTGGGGATATTTACTCACCAAGAGAAAAACGATTTGCGCTCTAAGTTCTTTTTTATCTTTACTCGTATTCAACAATAACTCTTTAAGCTCCGCCGCAGAATATTGATCAAGCGACACGAGAATACGAAAAGCTTCATAAGCATTTTCAGGATTGGCTAAGGTTTTAGGATTTAATCTAGTTGGTGTAAGTGCAATTTCAGAATTATTTGAAGCCAGCTTTTGCGTGGGCAAGCTTTGGCTTTTAGTTCCATAATTAGAATTAACATCAGGTTCAGCAACTACTACCGCTTCGGAGTGGGACGCAACATCTGCAGCACTTTGAAAAAAATTAGCAACAACAAATCCAGCACCAAAAAACAGTACGGCGATTAACGCATTTTTTAACATAAAAATTCCCTATATAACGGTTTAATTATCTATTCTTGGAAATTCACATTCACCAACATTTAACGAGCACTTACACATTTTTATTTTTTGCCTCAATCCACTGCGACATATATTGCGTACTTTTCAGGGAGTGATGCCGCAGCATTCCACCCATAAAATTTTGGCGGCGCTCCGCAACAAAATTAGATTGCAAAGATTCAATACGTTCCATCAATAATTGTGAATAATTTTCGGCGCAAAAATAGTCTTGTAAAATATCGAAACCCTGCTGCTGGCTTTTTTGCCATAAAGCTAGATCGCTGTAAAGTTTTACAGACGCAAGGGCAATGGCCTGAGCATCATTCCCAACTAAACCCGCCCAAGCCAAGTCACCCTGCATAGATTCAGAACCACACATAGATTCAGCGCCAATATCCGTAGTGACGCTGGGCGTACCACAGCGCATAGCATCAGTTAGTTTGCCTTTAATACCCGCGCCAAAACGTATAGGTGCCAAACACACACGCGCTTGCTGCATAACGGAAAGTACATCATCCGCCCAGCCTTTTACGCAGAAACCCTGTTTTGGGCTGTGCAATTGAACCGCTTTGGGTGGTGGGTAGGCGCCGTAAATATGCAATTCAGCTTGCGGAAGCTGGGCGCGAATTAAAGGCCAGATGGCATGCTTTAAATAAAGCACTGCATCCCAATTGGGTTCGTGGCGAAAATTGCCAATAGAAATAAAATGCTGGCGCTCATTAAAGTTCGGGAGCCTACTCTGCTCCACTATTTGCACTTTAAGAAACGGGCTGTAATGCAGTAATTGTTTTGGAACTGAAAAATAGTGTGTAAGCAACTCAATTTCAAATTGCGAAATTATCAAACTTAAATCGCAACGAAAGATGGCAGCAATTTCGCGCTGCGCCATATCGTCACTAGCCATCTGCGCATAAAGCTCAGCAGTGCTTGCTAATACAGGATTAACACTTTGGCGAGCCGTTTCATTTTCTGCAGACTTTTGCGCTTGCTTTAGCAATTGATGACGCGCATGGCGCAAGCTGTGCAGATCTTCGGTATCCAACAAACGCAAAGCATTGGGGCAGACTTGCTCTACTCGCCAACCAAATTGTTCTTCGGTAAAGAAGCGATCAAATAAAACCGCATCCGGTTTTAGTTCAGCAATAAATTCATTAAAACTGGAGTTATTAAGTTCAATAGCTTTTTCTTGCACGCCGATACTCGGCAAATCTGCTCTATGTTCTGAAAACGCTGCCGCTGACGCAAATACAACCTGCCAATCTTGCGATAAAAATAATTCAATTAATTCCAGCATGCGGCTCCCTGCCGCTGAAGATTTTGGTTCCGGCCAAACATAACCAACCACCAATAAGGTGCAAATCACAAATGAAAATGTCCCGCACGTTCAGGCTGATAATCTATAGCGTTAACCTGTACACGCATGGTTTTATTTGACTCAATAAACCATTCAATTTCTTGCCCAACAGCCAAACCCAACAACGCGCTGCCCATCGGCGTCAATATAGAAACTTTATCCGCACTGCCCTCTTGATCTCTTGGGTAAACCAAAGTGCGCGTCATAGTCTGACCTGTTGATATAACCGTAAAAGTTACACGAGAATTCATGGTTATCACCGTAGGCGCTATAGCCTCGGGCGCTACAATATCTGCACGAGACATCTCCTTTAACAAACGCTCTTTAATGGCGTTATAGGTTATCGGCAATGAATCCAATAATGTTTCAATTCGCTCAAAGTCTCGTGAAGAAATACAAATATCAGGCAACATAAAATTCTCGCAATATCATGACCACCAACAAAACTACTGATGGATTCGTGAGTGAAAAGGGAGGAATGGCGATCATAGGTCAGCACATGGAAAACAGCAAGCACTATGGTCAGATACTATTTTTACGTAAATAATCCACCACACCCAACCCAGCAGCACGGCCCGTGGCGAAACAAGAAGTTAGCAGATAGCCGCCCGTAGGCGCTTCCCAATTCAACATTTCACCGGCGCAAAATACACCCGGCAAGTCTTGCAGCATAAGTGAAGGATTCAGTGCAGAAAATTCAACGCCCCCTGCTGAACTTATAGCTTCGTCAATAGGACGAAAATCCGTTAAGGGAACCACTAATTGTTTGAGTACTTGCACGAGCTTTTGATTATCTTGCCAAATAGATACTGGCGTTAATTCGCGCAACAATGCGAGTTTTACCGGTGATAAATTTAATTGCTTGCGCAGGAAATTACTCACAGAATTTTTACCACGCGGTTTATTCAATAAGGCGAGTATTTTTTCATGGTTTAAATCGGGCAAAAGATCAACCAACAACTCTGCTGAACCTTGCGCAATAATTTTATCCCGCAGTATGGCAGAGAGCGCATAAACACTGGTACCTTCAATACCGGTTTTAACTAACATAGCTTCGCCACGCACACTGTGAATACTGCCATCCATATGAAGCGCAGTTAAACAAACCGTTTGCAAAGGTGCGCCACCAAATTCCTGCTGAAACTTTTCACTCCACTTTACGTTAAAGCCGCAATTGCTGGGCAATAAGGCTTCAACGGGAATATTTTTTTCACGCAGCAAATTAACCCAAGCACCATCTGATCCCAATCGCTGCCAACTCGCACCGCCGAGTGCGAGCACTAGTGCATCCGCACGAATTGTTTTTTCAAGTATTTGATTATTGCGCTGCTCAATTAATTTCAGCGAACTCTTTTTTGCACAATCATCATCCACCCAACCACACCAGCGGTGACGTGGATAGAGTTGCACGCCCAATTCGCGCAAGCGATGCAACCAGGCACGCAATAGCGGTGCAGCTTTCATATCCCTAGGAAATACACGGCCAGATGAACCAACAAAGGTTTCTATCCCTAAACCGTGAAT
>CAUOQW010000092.1:0-7599 GCA_963506825.1 uncultured Cellvibrio sp. | reverse complement strand
GCAGAGTCACACACGTTCACGTTACCCGTTGTTGTTACTACCAAATCGGTAGTGCCAAGAACGATATGATTAATATCTTCGTAGTTACCAGTGTTAACACCGTCATTGTATGGCGACACAACTTCAAAGCCATCCATACAAGCTTGCATTGCACAGATTGGATCAATCTCAGTCACTTTTACAATCATACCTTCTTGACGCAATGATGCAGCAGAACCTTTACCCACATCGCCGTAACCAATCACGAGCGCTTTTTTGCCCGCGAGCAAATGGTCAGTGCCGCGTTTAATCGCATCATTCAAGCTGTGACGGCAACCGTATTTGTTGTCGTTTTTACTTTTGGTCACTGCATCATTTACATTGATGGCTGGTAATTTTAATTGGCCTTTCTTCAACATATCCAACAGGCGATGCACACCGGTGGTTGTCTCTTCAGAAATACCGTGAATTGCATCGAGCATTTGCGGATACTTTTCGTGAACGATTTGAGTAACGTCGCCGCCATCGTCAAGAATCATATTGGCAGCCCATGGCTTGCCATCTTTCAATACGGTTTGTTCGATACACCACCAAAATTCTTCTTCCGTTTCGCCTTTCCATGCAAACACTGGAATTCCCGCTGCGGCAATTGCTGCTGCTGCGTGATCTTGTGTAGAAAAAATATTGCACGACGACCAACGCACTTCTGCACCCAAATCTACCAGTGTTTCAATCAACACCGCCGTTTGAATGGTCATATGAATACAGCCAATAATTTTTGCATCAGCTAATGGTTTGCTGCTTTTGTATTTACGACGCAACGCCATTAATGCTGGCATTTCGCCTTCGGCAATATCAATTTCTTTGCGACCCCAGTTAGCATCTTGTGCAAATGCTTCTGGTGTTCTGGCGGCAACTTTGTAGTCGGTGAAGCTCATAATGTATTTCCTAAAATGAATTTGTTTATCTGCCCTCACCCCAACCCTCTCCCAGAGGGAGAGGGGGCTAAGAGCACGCACTACGAATTTAGCACTCCACGCTCCTCTCCCTCTGGGAGAGGCTGGGTGAGGGGCTCTTTTTAAAGCGCTTTCTTCAAGGCTTCAGCTTTATCCGTTTTTTCCCAGGTGAAATCGGGAAGCTCACGACCAAAGTGACCATAGGCTGCCGTTTGGCGATAGATGGGGCGTTTTAAATCGAGCATTTCAATTAGACCACGTGGGCGTAAATCAAAGTGTTCGCGAATTAACTTAATAATTTCTGCATCTGGCAATTTTCCAGTGCCAAATGCGTTTACAGAAATGGATGTAGGTTCAGCAACACCAATCGCGTAGCTCACTTGAATTTCCAAACGATCTGCAATACCAGCAGCCACTAAATTTTTAGCAACATAACGGCCAGCGTAAGCAGCAGAGCGGTCAACTTTTGATGGATCTTTACCGGAGAATGCACCACCACCGTGACGTGCCATACCGCCGTAGGAATCCACAATAATTTTACGGCCAGTTAAACCACAATCACCTACTGGGCCGCCGATAATAAATTGACCGGTTGGGTTAATGTGGTATTGCGTACCTGAGTGCAACCATTCTGCCGGTAGAACATGGTCAATAATTAATTCACGTACAGCTTCGTGAATTTCAGATTGCTTTACGCTTGGGCTGTGTTGGGTTGAAAGAACAACAGCATCCACTGCAACAGGCTTGCCATTTTCGTAACGCAAAGTGACTTGGCTTTTTGCATCGGGACGCAACCATGGCAATACACCGCTCTTACGCAATTGCGCTTGCTTTTCTACCAAGCGGTGTGCGTAAAAAATCGGGGCGGGCATTAACACGGCAGTTTCGTTAGTCGCATAGCCAAACATTAAACCTTGATCGCCGGCACCCATATCTTTATCGGCTGCTTCATCAACGCCCATGGCGATATCTGAAGATTGTTTACCGATTGCATTTAAGACCGCACAGCTTGCACCATCAAAACCAACATCGCTGGAGTTGTAGCCAATATCTAAAATAACTTGGCGAATTAAATCTTCCAAATCGACATAAGTGGATGTACGCACTTCACCGGCAACAATTGCCATACCGGTTTTCACCAAAGTTTCTACGGCAACACGCGCGTTGGGATCATCTTTAATAATCGCATCGAGCACGGCATCAGAAATCTGATCTGCCATTTTATCAGGATGACCTTCGGATACGGATTCAGAAGTAAATACGGAATATTCAGACATGTTGTTTTCCTATAGATATTAAAGCTAAAAATTAAACTTAGTTAAAAATTTGCGGGTTTAAAAAATTGTCGCAATTGAATTTGGAATCCATTACGCAGTGCAAAATAAACACTTTGGCCTTCATTCAAATTTGCAGCGCTGGCCCAGCGCGAAAAATCTTGTGGCTCAAAGCCTTGCCATAAATCGCCGCAGGCTTCTCTTGCCCACGCTTGTTCGTGACGACATAAATCGCAAATTAACAGTGCGCCACTTGGTGCAAGGGCTTTACTTAAATCTTGAAAAATATCGGCGGGCGAGGGCGTATGGTGCAATACCATGTTTACCACTATGCAATCGGCCAAGACTTTTTTCTGCGCGAGTACATGAGTGTCGCCGTGAATAAATTCCATGCTGCGCAAATTTTGCTTTTGTGAAAACTCTTTAGACTTGCTCAGCATTTCAGCAGAACTATCCAGCGCGACGACTTGCGAAAATTTTTGCGCGAGCACAGGAAGAAATTCGCCTTCACCGGGGCCAACTTCAAGCGCAAGACCCCAATTACGCAAGGGCGTATTGTTCAGCAGTTGCATCATGTGCTCTGCATATACGGGGTAGCTGGCGATTAGATCTTGCTGCTCGCGAAATTTGTGCGCGTTCTCGGCGAAGAAATGTTGCGAAGCGAGACTGCGCTCTTGCTCCAACTCATGCAGTTGCGTTTGCACCGCATCGGTAATGGGCAATTGATCGATACTGCTAAACAAAGCTTGCTGCAAACTGGCGAGCGGACTATCGGGCACCAAATAAGAACGACGATAAAAAATACTATTACCTTCGCGGCGGGTGCTGAGCAAACCCGCACTGGTCAGCACTTTAAGGTGATGACTCATCCCGGATTGCTTGGCTTCAAAGATACGGCACAGCTCCAGCACACCAAAGGAATCCTGCGCGAGCACCCGCAAAATCTCTAAACGAAAACCATCGCCCGCCGCTTTAAGCAAATTGGGTAGGGATTGCGCATCCACCACGGCGACAGGCGCGGGCTCAACAATATCCGTGAGTATGGGCGGGGCATCCAAAGGTAGCCCCATAGACACATCCGCAAAGTCAGTCAGCACAGGCACATCTATCAAAGATGGTTCCGGTAATTCAACTTGCTCGGTAAGCACGGGTAGGTCGAGATTTTCTTGTTCGATAAGATCGTTCATTACGTCGTTCATGCGTCATTTGCAGATGTGCAGTCTAGCAGGCGAAAAAATCTATATCAAAATATTTTGATATAGATTTTGCCGTTTTTATTGCGATGCACTGATATTTGACCCAAAACACATGAATTGACCATATAGTCCATTTAACTATATTATGCGCACTCTTTGGCTGACTCACTTTTCGTCAGACTTTGCTTTACCCATGGAGCCAGCTGAGCGAGAATGTGCGCCCCTGTTTGCCAGACAAATAGATTTGGTAGGGGGTGCCCTTCTGTTTCTCGGTCTAGTTTGCGAGTGAATAAAAATTTCGCGAGTTATGGAGCAGTAAGCGCAGAGCGTTCTGCAGAGCAAAGCGCTCTAAAAAGTAGAACCATCCAACGATATCAGCAGCACTGTGCCGCCTTATTAATAAGCAAGCTTTGCTTATAGGCGCAGGTGACTCAAAGATCCGCCAGAGATCGCCTTAAACCGCTAACGCATCAACTTGCTTAATGCTATTAATGTAATGCCTTTAACGCTAAGGCCTTTAACCTAGGAGCTTCTCACGATGCCTTCCCGTAAACACTTGGCTAACGCCATTCGCGTCCTTTCTATGGATGCCGTACAAAAAGCTAACTCTGGTCACCCTGGCGCACCAATGGGCATGGCCGATATCGCCGAAGTTCTCTGGAACGACTTTTTAAAGCACAACCCACAAAACCCAAATTGGGCTGACCGCGACCGTTTCGTACTGTCTAACGGCCATGGCTCCATGCTGATTTACTCTTTGCTGCACTTAAGTGGCTACGATTTGGCAATGGACGACCTCAAGCAATTCCGTCAATTGCACTCCAAAACACCGGGCCACCCAGAGCGCGGCTACACCGCTGGTGTTGAAACCACCACTGGCCCACTTGGCCAAGGTATCGCGAATGGCGTGGGTATGGCAGTAGCTGAGAAGATTCTCGCCGCGCAATTCAACCGCGAAGGCCACACAGTTGTTGATCACAATACCTATGTTTTCCTCGGCGATGGCTGCATGATGGAAGGCGTTAGCCACGAAGCTTGCTCTTTAGCCGGCACCTTGGGCTTGGGCAAACTGATTGCGTTCTACGATGATAACGGCATCTCTATCGATGGCCATGTAGAAGGCTGGTTTACCGATGACACCCCAAAACGCTTTGAAGCTTACGGCTGGCATGTCATCCGCGCCGTAGACGGCCATGATGCTGACGCTATTAAAGCTGCTATCGAAGCCGCTAAAGCTGAGACTAAAAAGCCAACTTTGATCATCACCAAAACCATCATTGGTTTCGGTTCACCAAACAAGCAAGCATCGCACGATTGCCACGGCTCGCCCTTAGGTTTGGAAGAAGTTGCATTGGTTCGTAAAACCCTCGGTTGGGAATACGAGCCCTTTGTTGTTCCTGCGGATGTTTACGCCGGTTGGGATGCTAAAGAAAAAGGCGCTGCTGCTGAAAAATCTTGGGAAGCGAAATTCGCTGCCTATAAAGCTGCGCACCCAGAATTGGCTGCTGAATTTGATCGCCGCGTGATCAAAGGCGAATTGCCTGCTGACTTCGCTGCAAAAGCTGAAGCCTTCATCGCTGAAAGCCAAGCCAAAGGCGAGAAAATCGCAAGCCGCAAAGCATCACAAAACTCTATCGCTGCTTTCGTTCCTTTATTGCCTGAATTGTTGGGCGGCTCAGCAGACTTGGCCGGTTCTAACCTGACTTTGGTGAAAACCTCTAAAGGCGTAACCGCTGAAGATGCGAGCGGCAATTACTTGTATTACGGTGTGCGCGAGTTCGGTATGAGCGCCATCATGAACGGTATTTCTGCTCACGGCGGTTTCATCGCTTACGGCGCAACTTTCCTCATGTTCCAACAATACGCGGCCAACGCCGTGCGTATGTCGGCGCTGATGAAATTGCAGAACATCTTCGTTTACACCCATGACTCTATCGGTCAAGGCGAAGACGGCCCAACGCATCAGCCAATCGAAGTGTTGGCAAGCTTGCGTATGACGCCAAACCTCGACACCTGGCGCCCAGCCGATGCTGCCGAAGCTGCTGTTTCTTGGAAAGCCGCTATCGAACGCAAAACTGGCCCAGCTGCTTTGGTATTCAGCCGTCAAAACCTCGATCACGTAGCGCGTACTCCAGCGCAAGTGGCCGATATCGCCAAAGGCGGTTATGTATTGGTTGATTCAGTGGGCGAGCCAGATGCAATTCTGATCGCTACCGGCTCAGAAGTAGGTATCACCGTACAAGCTGCTGCCGCTTTGAAAGCGAAAGGCCGCAATGTACGTGTTGTGTCTATGCCATCAACTTCTGTGTTTGATCGTCAAGATGAAGCCTACAAAGAATCGGTATTGCCAATCAGTGTTGGCGCTCGCGTTGCCATTGAAACTGCACACGTGGATTACTGGTATAAATACGTGGGCTTCGATGGCCGCGTAGTCGGTATGACTGGCTTCGGCGAATCAGCACCCGGCCCAGCGCTACTCGAATACTTCGGCTTCACCGTCGATAACATCGTAAGCACTGTGGAAGAGTTGTTAGAAGACTAAAAGCAAGAAAAAACACCCGACGCGAGTCGGGTGTTTTGTTTTAAGGCATCAAAATGCTTCTTGCTAGCCGCTGTAATTCGGTAAACTCTCTGCCTTTACAACAAGTAGGCTATTCCGCCAATGAATACAGTCGCGATTTTGGAAAAGCTGCATCAGCAAATTCCCCAATTATTGGCGGTCTATGCATTTGGCAGCCGCATCAGCGGCCAAGCAAATCAAAGCAGTGATCTCGATCTGGCCGTACTCGTTGAAGGGTATGCTGACCCCATCGCACTCTGGAATCTCGCTAACGATTTGGTCGATATCACCACCTATCCGGTAGACTTGCTCGACTTGCGCGCCGCCTCAACGGTGATGCAAAACCAAATCATCACCAAGGGTGAATGCTGGTGGCAAAAAGACAGCTCGATAGGATTGTTTGAAGCAGCAGTACTCAGTGAAAAAACTGAATTAGATAGCGCGCGTGCTGGGTTGCTGAACGATATTCAGACTCAAGGGACGATTTATGGCCGATGATGTACTCCTGAACAAAGCGGCGTCTATTGAACGCTGCGTTAAACGCGCCCGCGAAGAATACGAGCGCGACCCCACAAGTTTCGCGCAAGATTTTACCCGGCAAGATGCCGCCATTCTCAATATTCAACGCGCCTGCGAAGCCGCGTTAGATATGGGACAACATTTAATAAGACGCGAAAAACTCGGCGTGCCACAAAGCGCGCGCGATGTATTCACACTTTTGGCGCAAGCTGGCTGGATTGAAACAAAGCTGGCCGATGAACTCAAACGCATGGTGGGCTTTAGAAATATCGCCGTACACGATTACCAAGCCATGCAAATGCCCATTGTCATCAGCATTATCGAGCGCCATTTGGATGAGTTTTTACACTACAGCAAAGCGCTGCTACTAAAAGGCTGACCACAAAAAATTCTTTGATTCTCAGCACCCAATTTATTAATTTGCACACTTTATTTTTACACACTGAATGAATCGTTAGGTTTCTGACCCAACAATTCTGGAACTTGAGGAAAAACCATGACCGTAAAACTAATGAAAGACCAAGACCTCGCCGGCAAGCGCGTTCTTATTCGTCAAGACTTAAACGTACCTTTAGAAGATGGCCGCATCACCTCCGCGGTGCGTATTGATGCATCAATACCAACCATTAAAGCCGCGCTCGCTGCTGGCGCAAAAGTCATGGTGATGTCGCACTTGGGTCGTCCAGACGAAGGCGTTTATGAAGAAGCCTCTTCACTCGCACCTGTTGCAAAATATTTGAGCGAAAAACTTGGCCGAAATGTTCCACTGGTAAAAGATTGGGTTGACGGCTTCACCAACCAAGGCGATTTGGTTCTGTTAGAAAACGTGCGCTTCAATATTGGCGAAGGCAAAAACTCTGATGAACTTTCTAAAAAAATGGCCGCACTCTGCGACGTATTTGTAATGGACGCCTTCGGAACCGCGCACCGCGCGCAAGCATCAACTCACGGCGTTGCGAAATTCGCACCTGTTGCAGTTGCAGGCCCATTGCTCGCGGGCGAATTAGAAGCTCTCGCAAAAGTATTGGATAACCCAGCGCGCCCATTAGTCGCCATCGTTGGCGGTTCAAAAGTATCTACCAAATTGAGCGTGTTAGATGCACTCTCAAAAATTG
>CAUOQW010000091.1:0-7632 GCA_963506825.1 uncultured Cellvibrio sp. | reverse complement strand
AGTCAAGCCTGCGGAAGCCCCCAAACCATTGAGCTTTTTTGTAACCAGCGAAAGCATTGGTAATGGCGCTAATTTAGGTGGTTTAGCCGGTGCAGATGCTCACTGCCAAAAACTTGCAGCAGCTGTTGGCGCAGGTGATAAAAAATGGCGCGCTTATTTAAGTACACAAGCCGTGGATGGGAAACCCGCAATCAATGCACGCGACCGCATTGGTAACGGCCCTTGGTTTAACGCCAAAGGTGCAACCGTTGCCAAAGATGTAGCCGATTTACATGGCGATATTTTGGAAAACGCACGTCGCGGAAATAATTTAAGCCGCAACACCGCCATCAACGAGAAAAAAGAAGCTGTTAAAGGCGCCGGTGAAACGCCGAACCAACACGACATTCTCACCGGATCACAACTTGATGGCACTGCTTTTACCGACGGCGCGGATCATAGCTGTAAAAATTACACCAGTAACGCAGAAGATGGCTCAGTACAAGTTGGCCATTTTGATCGCACGGGTGGCGGCAACACCTCATGGAATTCTGCACACGCCAGCAAAGGCTGCAGCCAAGAAAAACTGATAAGCACTGGCGGCGCAGGCTTGTTCTACTGCTTTGCTACTAATTAATCAGGTTGCTCTTGAATAAATCAGGTTGCTTATCAATAAATCAGGGTTCTTATGAATAAAAAGTTTACTTTCGTATTATTGGCCGCGTTAGTGATTGCAGTGTTTGCCTGTGCGCCTAAAAACAACGAACAACAAACTGCTGCAGCTTCGCCCTTTAAGCCCAGCGCAACCTTGCAAGAAATTATGTTGGCTGTGATTGACCCTAATGTGGATCCCATTTGGAATTCCATTCAAACTACAATTTCAGACAAAGGAGTGGAAGAAATTAAACCCACCACAGAGGAGGATTGGGCAAAGTTAAAAAACCATGCGCTTGCACTGCGCGAAGCGAGCAATTTATTAGTTATAGAAGGGCGCAAAGTTGCTCACCCTACCGCCAGTACATCTATACATCCGGTGGAGTTAGGGCCAGAAGAAATTGAAGCATTAATTGCCGCTAATCGCCCAGCTTTTATTAAAAACGCCCATGCCTTACACGATGCAGCCACTTTGGCGATTTCTGCCATAGAGGCTAAAGATGTGAATGCGCTGGAAGCCGTAGGCGCTACCATTGAACACACCTGCGAACAATGCCACTCACAATTTTGGTATCCCGGCGATAAACGCCCAACACATTAAGCGTTTAAACTAGGCCCTTATATCCTAATTCAGCGAGTCCCTTATCAGCCCCTTTATCGGGGCTTTTTTTTGCCAAAAAATTATCTGCTGATAATTCAATAACCTTGCCGTTAAACCAACAGCGTGCACATCAACACCTGTGTATTAACAAACACATTATTCAACACAACACTTTTGTATTGCTGAAAAATCAATAACGCTGAATCAAAATGATCAGCTATTAACGCTTTAAAAACAGCTAATCTATTTATTTTAATAATTTTTAAATACTTGTTTCTGTGGCATATCGCTTGCAATTACCAGTTTTTCGATCAACTGGAGATGCACAATGATCAAGGCTAGTAACTCACACATTCAAAAAAATTCACTAAAGAAACATCCGCAAGAATTTACCATTAAACCATTAACTGCGTTATTTATAGCGAGTTTAAGTTTATTCAGCACACAGGCATTTTCTGCGGGTGAACGCACTCAAGCTGAAATTCACGCGGAGATTAATAAATTACAAGCCAGCCTTGAAAAAGCCAAACAAGAATTAGCGGCTAGCAATACCAACCCAACAACACCCACTAAACCTGCTGTTGCAAACACCAAAGAAAATGCAAAAGTATTGGGTGCTGTGCGAGTGCAAGGGAAACGCAATCAATTAGAAGCACAAAAAGATGTACCCCAATCAGTTTCCATTGTAACGGGCACAGAATTAACACGCTTGGATGCAACCAATATTACCGAAGTATTGAATCGAGTCGGCAACGTAAATTTTAACTACGGCAACCCGCGCACCGGCAGCCTTACTTTGCGCGGTATTACTACCGGTTCTAATGATCAAATTGATCCCACTGTAGGTACAGTACTTGATGGTGTGAGTATTGGTTATTCGCCTATTACCAACGGTTATCCTTTTATTGATATAGATACGGTTGATGTAACGCGCGGCCCGCAAGGTACTCAAGGTGGCAAACCTTCTAACATTGGCCGAATTAGTTTTAAAACGAAAGCACCTAGCTTTACGCCCTCAGCAGAATTTTCACAAACCTTTGGCGACTGGGATACTCTGCGCTCAACCGCTATTTTAGGTGGCCCAGTAATTGATGGTTTACTCGCCTGGCGCGGCACATTCCAACGCGAACAAGGTAACGGCCCTTTTATAAATCAATTCCCCGATCAAGAGGGACGCTTCAGTTATAAAAATCAAGACCGCACTTTTGGTCGCGTGCAATTTTTATTAACACCAACTGAAGACATCAGCGCAAAACTCAGTATTGAATTTCAACCCAAAGGCGCAGAGAACGTTAATGGTCTAACCAATAGACACGCAGAACCTACTACATTTAGTGATGGTGTTGCACGCCCTGCGAGTTCGGTGGATGCAACTTACAAAAAATATTTACGCGGATGGTTTAATCAAGATAGCAAATTGTGGAATACCGAACGCGATTATTATAAATATCCCGTTAACGTAGATAATAACGGTTCCATCATTACTGGGTCACGCGGTGAGACACTCAATATCAATTGGGATTTAGGTGATCTAGAACTGCAATCTATTACGGGCCACAGAAGCCACTGGTTTAGCGCAGCGAATGATGAAGGTACACCTTTTGACATCACCAAAAGCGGCGGCTATATCACTAGCTATTCACAAGTGAGCCAGGAATTAAAATTAGTTTCGGAGAAAGGCAACTGGGTAGATTATCAAGCCGGTATTTATTATTTAACGACTGACAATAATTCCTTGGGTAGCCGCACGCGCTACGGCGATGATGCAGGCGCATTTTATGCGAGCGATGCGCAATACAATAACCTTGCGGCAAATGGTGCAGGCCAAGCGCTTTTAAGAGACTCACTAAACTTCGCCTACAAAGGCCCCTATGCCTTAGTTAAAAATGAAAGCACTGCAATTTTTGGTGAAGCCGATTGGCATTTGAATGATGCCTTCACCTTAACAACCGGCGCGCGTATTACCCAGGAAGAGCGCAATACCAGTCTCACCAGTTTAGTGTTTGATACGGGTATTGGTGCAGACCTGACCAACGCGTTTGGCGGTACCACCACATTTACGGATCGCATTGCCGGTGGTGAAGCGGCATCAGATCGTCTTGCTAGTCGCTATTTTGCGGCTGCGAATTATGCGGCCTTAACTCCCGCACAAAAAACACAATTAATTAATGCCGCAAAAGTTCGCAACGGCACCTTGCAGCCCAATTCTGTATTTGGTTTAGTTAAAGCGCCCGCGTGGGATGGTGATCTTTACGTAGGCAATATTAGTCTCTCCGATAAAATCAGCGATAACCTCACGCTCTACAGCACGGTTCAATACGGCGAAAAAGGCGGTATCGCACAAGTGTCCACCACGGGTGTTACCAGCTTGGTCGATAAAGAACGTACTACAGGTTATGAATTGGGATTGCGGTCATCGTTGTTGGATAAAACACTTACGCTTAATGCCGATATTTTTATTAACGACATTAAAGATTTCCAAACCACTATTGGTGTTCCAGACCCAGTTGCCACCGCTGCTTATCGCGCAGCAAATCCCACAGTTTCGCTCGCAGATTCACAACAATACCAAAGTGTTGTTGGCAACTTGCCTGGGGTACGAGTGAAAGGTCTTGAAGTGGATGCATTTTATAGCGGGTTTGAAAATCTAACCTTGCGTATTGCCGCTGCCTACAACGATGCAAAATATTCTGAAGATGCATTCCTAGCGCAACCCAACGAAATTAATACCACCACACCAGGCTTTAATCGCTTCTCAAATGCTAAAGGTGAAAACTTGCCTAACGCGCCCAAATTCACCAGCACGCTAGGCGTTAATTACAGCGTAACTGTATTTGAAAATGACAACTTCCACGCAAGCGCCAACTACAAATACAGCAGTGCCTACAAAACCAGCCGTTCAATTTACGACGAATTCGATGCATCTGGCTCACTCGATTTAAGTATTGGCCTAGGCACACTGAGCGGTTCATTTGATGCAAACCTCTTAATTAAAAATGCATTAGATACCGACAACCATGTTGAAGGTTGGACGGGCTACACACCGAGCACACCGCGCTGGATTGGAATTGTTTTCAGCGGCAAGCTGTAAATCACCTTAAAAAAACATAACCGCATTAACAGGAGTTTTTATGAACACAAAAAATAAGTTGTTAGCGCAATGCGCTCTGGCAGGAATTTTTTCTTACGCCGTTTACGCCAGCGCGCACCACGCATTTTCTGCTGAGTTTGATGCTCTCAAACCTATCGAATTAAAAGGTGTAGTGACCAAACTCGAATTGGTAAACCCACATAGTTGGCTGTATCTCGATGTTAAGAAAAGCGATGGTACTGTTGAGCGATGGGGCGTGGAATTTGGTGCACCCTATAGCCTAAAACAAAAAGGAATTACTAAAGGCACGCTCACACCCGGCAGTGAAATCGCCATTAAAGGTTATCGCGCTAAAAATGGTCAGAACTTTGGCTATGCCGTAAGCGCAATACTTGCCGATGGCACCAGTGTTGCGACCGGCGGTGCACCCGATGCGCCGGCAACTCCCACTACAGCTGCACCCCGCTAATTAACACATCAATAAGAGGATTTAATTCTTGAACACATTAATTGCACCCACAACACGGCTGACATTCGCATTCAATGCATCAACCAAGTTTAATGTTTCAACCAAATTAACTGCACTGTTTAGCATTGCCACTTTGGTTTTAGCATTTACAACGGTGAATGCATTTGCAGCCGCAAAAAATGACCTGCCACGTTTAGCAAACGGCAAGCCAAATTTTTCTGGAATTTGGGAGGCTACCAGCGCTGCAGATTATGATTTAGAACCGCACTCCAATCGTAAAGATGCCCCACCTGGCCCAGGCATTGTAGAAGGCGGTGTGATTCCCTATTTACCCAAAGCACTGGAACAAAAAAAGAAAAACTTTGAGCGCAGAAATACTGATGACCCAAGCTTAAAGGGTTACTCCTTGGGAGTACCACGCAGCGTTTATTACCCTGAGCCCTTCCAAATTTTTCAACGCGAAAAAGATTTATTTGTCGTTCACCAATTTGGTCACTCAGTACGCACCATTTACACCAATAATACCGATCACCCCAAAGACCCCAATGATTGGTGGCTGGGCGATTCGCGTGGCAAATGGGATGGCGACACTTTAGTGGTAGATGCTAAAAACTTTAACGACCGTACCTGGTTTGATAAAGCCGGTAATTACCACAGCGATGCCTTGCATGTAGTAGAACGCTGGAAGTTTTTAGATGTAAACACCATTGAATACAAAGCCACCATTGAAGACGTAAATGTATTTAGCAAGCCATGGAATATCAGCGTGATTTTGCACCGTCATCGCGAACCCAATTTCCAGCTGATTGAAGACTACAGATTCACGCTGGAATACGACGAATTTTATCCGCCGAAGCCTCCTAAACAATAAATTTTAGCAAAGTATATCTTTACTTGATTGTTTACTTATTTAGCTCACGGCTTATAAACATATTTATGAGGAAGTTATGAAGACTACAAAGATTCATCGCAATATCGGTCTATCCGGAGTGGTAGCCGTTATTCTCAGCATTACGGCTTTACCCGCAGGTGCGCAGAATAATTCCCAAACAAGCGCAGCAACATCATCAGCACCCGCTCAAGGTGGTGGTATTGCCAACGAGAAAAAATTTGATCCTATTGCATCCGGCAAGTGGACTGGCCCGCGCACTGCCGATGGCCAACCCAATATTTCTGGCCACTGGTCTAATACGATTGCGAACCACAATAACTTTACCGATCCCCAAGGTGGAATTCCCAATGACCCCAACCCGCGCCGCGCCGATCAAGGGCCACGTGAAAACCGCGCACCTAGCCGTGTGAGTGACCCCGCGGATGGCCAATTGCCGTTTCAACCTTGGGCGCTAGCAAAAGTGAAAGAATTCCAAGTGGGGTTTCACAACCCTGTTAAACCGGAATATATAGAACCCCTGGCACGCTGCGCGCCCGGCGGAATTCCAAAATCATTTTATTGGCACGGTTATGAAATTAGCCAGTATCCGGGTTATGTTTTATTTCAATTTAATTCCGGTACACGCATTATTCATTTGGATAAAAAACCACATTTACCGGCGCATATAAAACTCTGGAATGGCGATTCGCGCGGGCACTGGGAAGGCAATACCTTGGTAGTGGAAGTAGCCAACCACAATGGCAAAGCACTCTTTGGTCGCACCGGTGAATTCATTACTGAGAACGCAAAAATTCAAGAGCGCTATATTTTTAACAATGAAGGCACTCGCTATAACTACGTTGCGGTATTTGAAGATCCGGCGGTTTACACACGCCCATTCACGGTGACTATTCCTGCGCGCAAATACACTGAAAAGGATAAAACCAACGGCTGGCACTTTGAAGCAGAGCCTGCTACTCACACAGGTAGCGAGATTAAGTTGGATCGCTATGAGCGCACCTGTGCAGAAAATAATGGTGGCTTTGGCTTGGGTGCAGTGAAATAAACGCACCCTTACTCAACATACATGTTGAAAACTGCATGTCTTATTAAGGATGATATTTAACGTAATGACAGGGAAGTCATTTTAACCCCACTCTTTCTGCCCCAGCTTAAACTGTTGCCTATTCAACACTGCAAATAAATCTCTTGTTTGAATTAATACAACCATACTCCCCCCTACAAGAAAGTGTTTAATTTAAAACACTCCTTTTAAATACATCTAACTCACCCTTCACGAATTAATTAAATCAACTCCTAAAGAATGATTTAAAAACCACTGCAGTCTGCTTAATAAAAAGTCATCAATGTTTAAATTTAAACAATCGCTACCTGTTTTTTACGTCATGCAATTTGATCAATAGTCTTGGCCTAATGCTTGCTAAATACTAAAAGTAGCTTATGTACCTATTATTTTTTGGAGTATTTCATGTTCGTTTCTTCTTACAAAAAACTGTTCCTTGCCACTGTTGCGGTAGGCTTGGTAAGCGCTTCATTTTCGGCAAGTGCTCACCACGCGTTCTCTGCCGAGTTTGATGCACAAAAACCTATTGAATTAACCGGCGTCGTCACTAAAGGCCAATGGGTAAACCCCCACAGCTGGATTTATGTGGATGTAAAAAATGCCGATGGCACCGTGAGCAATTGGGGCTTTGAATTTGGTGCACCGTTCAGTCTTAAACAAAAAGGTTTAACCAAAACCACTCTGCCGGTGGGTACAGAAATTAAATTAAAAGGCTATCTCGCAAAAAATGGTGAGAAGTTCGCCTATTCAACCAGCATTACCCTTGCCGATGGCCGTGTATTCCAAACTGGCGGCGCGCAAGATGCTCCAGGCACAACGGCTGGTGCAGCAGCAACGCCATAATTTTTATTTATTTAATCTAATTTATTTAATCCAATTTTTT
>CAUOQW010000090.1:0-7644 GCA_963506825.1 uncultured Cellvibrio sp. | reverse complement strand
TCGCGCTGATTTCACCACTGCCAATCAATTGGCGAAAAGTATTAATAACTTACTCGGGCCAGATGTTGCGCGCCCATTAGATTCAGTATCGATTATGGTGGATTCACCACAGAATCCTGCACAGCGTGTAGATTTTATTGCCATGCTGGAAAATTTGGATGTGGTTCTTGGCGAAGAAACTGCGAAAGTTATTATTAATTCACGCACTGGCACTATTGTGGTGGGTAAAAATGTACGCGTATCTCCCGTTGCAGTAACTCACGGTAGTTTAACCGTAACCGTTGCAGAGAGCTTAACCGTAAGCCAGCCCAATGCGTTTGGTGAAGGTCAAACGGTGGTGGTGCCAAGCAGTAAAGTGCAAGCCTCTGAAAAAACCAATCCTATGTTTAAGTTTTCACCCGGCGCATCGCTGGATGACATTGTTCGTTCAGTTAATAACGTGGGCGCATCGCCTAGCGATTTAATGGCGATTTTGGAAGCCTTAAAGCAATCTGGCGCGCTTAAAGCCGAACTAGTGGTGATTTAAATGTTACCTATTGATAACACCTCATTGAGCTATTTTTTGCCAAGCCCAACATTGGGGGCAACCGGTGTAAAAGCCTCTGGCGTAAAAGACAATTATTTTGACCAGAATTCGTTGAACTCTGTGAAAGGTATGGGGCGTAAAAATGACCCTGAAGCGCTGCGTGAAATTTCTAAAAAATTTGAAGCTATGTTCGTGCAGCAAATGTTGAAATCCATGCGCGATGCTAATGCCGTATTTGGTGAAGACAATGTGTTTTCCAGCAAGGAAACAGAATTACACCAAGAAATGATGGATCAGCAAATGGTGTTAAATCTCACCAGTGGTGAAGGTATTGGTTTGGCAAAAACCATGTTCCAACAAATGCAAAAGCTCTATGGCCACCCTGTAGCGCCAGGCGCAGAATCTGAATCCATTAAAACACTGGAACGTAATTTACGCGTAGCTCCCAGTATTAAACCCTTAGCTTCCGTACTTAATGAAACTTCTGTTCGCACTGGTACAAAAACCGCTGTAGCACAAACACAAGAAGAGTTCTTAACCAAAATGAAGCCCTATGCTGAAAAAGCAGCGGCAGAATTAAATGTGGGAACTGATGTGTTGTTGGCGCAAGCCGCTTTAGAAACTGGCTGGGGTAAACACCTTATTCACGATACCCAAGGTAATAACAGTTTTAATATTTTTAATATCAAAGCCACGGGTTGGCAGGGTAAAAGTGTCACCGTAAATACTTTGGAGAATAAACAAGGTATTACTCAGCAAGAGCGTGCTGGTTTTCGTCAATATGACGACTATGCCCAAAGCTTTGCAGACTATGTATCCCTCATTAAAAACAATACACGCTACAAAGATGCTTTAGCCGCAGGTGGTGATTCAAATGCTTACGCTGAAGCCTTACAGAAGGCTGGTTATGCTACTGATCCAAATTATGCCGATAAAATCAAAAGCATACTAAATAGTGATTCTATTCGCGCTGCTGCAAGTGTTCGTGAAGATTCTGCAAATGAATCTGGAGTGCAATCATGAGTGGAATTCTCTCTAACGCCATTTCTGGTTTACAGGCTAGCCAAATAGCGCTGCGCACGGCAGGTAATAATATATCCAATGCGAATGCCGCTGGGTATAGCCGTCAGGAGGTCAATTTCTCTACACGGCCAGAACAAAAGTTTGGCAATGCAGGATTTTTGGGCAGTGGTGTTAATACCGATTCTGTAAAGCGTGTTGTTAATGAATTTATTACTACGCAAGTGCGTTTGGATACCACCAGTTTTCATCAGTTAGATAAATATAATCAAAGTATCGGCAAGGTCGATAAATTATTTTCAGATTCCAGTACAGGTTTGGTGGGCAGTTTACAAAGCTATTTTGCCGCACTACAGAATGGTGCGAGTGATCCTTCGTCTTCTCCTGCAAGGCAATTAATCATTACTCAATCTGAAAGTTTGAGTTTGCGTTACAACACGCTTTATGATCGGTTACAAGAAACTGAAAAAAGTGTGAATGATGAAATTAGTTCTTTAGTTGGGCAGTTAAATGCGTTGGCCAAATCTGTGGCGAATTTAAATCAATCTATCGCTGAGAAAAATGCGTCAGGTTCTGGCGGTGCGCCCAACGCGCTGCTGGATCAGCGTGAAGAAGCGTTGCGTAAGTTGGCTGAAATTGCATCAGTACAATTAGTTCAGCAAGATGGCGGGGATATTAATGTTTTTATCGGTAATGGTGAACCACTGGTGGTTGGCCCGCGCGTTAGTAGTTTTAAAGTTGAAACCGGTGGAAAAATTTTCCTAAACACCAATTCAGGTGTCGCTAATATTACGGATGCCGTTACCGGCGGGCAGTTGGGTGGGTTGTTAAAATTTAAAGCGGATGTGTTGCAGCCTTCGCTCAATGAAATAGGGCGCATAGCGATTGTCATGAGCGATGCCTTTAACAAAGTGCAAACACAAGGTTTGGATTCAAACGGAAATTTTGGCCAAGTCATGTTTTCCGATATTAATAATGAAAATGTAATTTATAGCCGTGTAGTTCATGGTGATAACGCAATGCCTGATGATCGTGTGCTTTCGTTAAGAATTGAAGATGCCAGTGCGATTACCATTGATGATTATAAATTTGACATCTTGGCTGATTCAGGCAATTACGTTATTAGACGTGCGACCGATAATTCCATTGTCAATCAAGGTATTTTATCGGGCGGTTATCCACAAGAAATTGAGTTTGAAGGTTTAAAACTCACGTTGGAAGGCGGTACTTTTAAAAATGGTGATAGTTTTATTTTGCAGCCTACAAAAACGGGTGCGCGCGATATTCATTCACTGCTGAAATCACCGGATCAATTAGCATTTGCATCGCCTATTCGCACCTATAAATCGGGTGCCAATACGGGCAATGGTACGGTGAGTGCTGGTGAAGTATTAAGTTTGTATGATGCCAATAACAATCTTTTACCCGCATATTCAGTACCGGGGAAATTATCGCCACCTTTGGTAATTCGTTTTACCTCAGATACAACCTATGAAGTTTTGGATAATTCCGATCCTGCGAATCCAAAATCGTTAAACCCAGCAATGCGAGAGCAAACTTTTTATCCGGGTCGCGAGAATGCATTGTTTACTACTGACAAAGGCGAGCATCGCATTATTGGCCATGGTTCTAAATTGGGCTTACCGGCAGGCAAAACAGCCGCCAGTGTGGTATCGGCAAGTCTTGCTCAGGTAAATGGTTATCCTGCAGAGCAATTTACCTTCTCAACTGCAGATAAAACTACAGGTTTGGTGAGTACACAGGTGATGGTAGCGGCTGCCAATGCATCTGCCGCGCAAACGGCTGCGCAACTGAATAATATGCGCGGTGTAAATGCCCAAGCCTATACCACTGCAACGATTACCGATATTAATATTGACCCCACTACCATTACTGCTCTCAATCCAAGTTTGCAATTGAGTATTAATGGCGAAAATTTAATTCGTTACAACGGTACTAATTTGGATGCTGGTGTGCCTGACCCTAGTTCAGATGAAGTAGGGTTTAATAACTATTTAAAAAACCAAATTAATTCCAATACCAATTTAAAAGCCTTGGGTATTCGCGCAGAAAGTGGCAGCAACCCAATTACAGGAAAACCTGAAATTAAATTGGTTGCTTCATCCGGTGTGAATTTGGATATTCGTTTTACCGCAACGAATACTACAAGTAATAGCATTAGTGTAAACGACGGCAATGGTAATCCAAATGTGCGTCTTACGGGTTTAGATAATGGTGTTGGCGCCGTTGAGCAGAGTGCGATTACAGTGGGCGGCAGAATTGATATCACTATGGCCGATGGCGTAAGCCTCGTCACTGTGCCTACTGCGAGTCAATTGTTAGGTGATTCTACAGAGGCTGATTTTGCCGTATCTTCCTATTTAGGTTACCAAGTAAAAATTGCTGGCCAGCCGAAAGCGGGCGATTCATTTACTATCGATTTTAATAAAGATTCAAAAAATGATAACCGCAATGCATTGGCAATGACGGCATTGGAAACCAATGCCACCATGCAAAATAAATCCATGAGTTTTAGTCAAGGCTACGGTCGCTTGGTGGAGGAGGTGGGTACCAAAAGCAACCTTTCCAAAATTAATACCGATGCCAGTAAAAGTTTATTGGAACAAACTAAAACCATGCGCGATGGTATATCTGGCGTAAATATGGATGAAGAGGCTGCGAACTTAATTCAGTTTCAACAACTTTATACCGCCAATGCGCGCGTGATTACAGTTGCTAAAGATTTATTTGATGCCCTATTGCGGTCAATGGGTTAATGCCCTTCGACAAGCTCAGGGTGAATGGAAAATAGTGTATTTGTTTGAATGTTTAACGGAGAATTATCATGCGTGTATCTACTTCACAAATTTATAACATTGCCAGTATTGGCATGCGTGATGCGCAGGTGGCCGTTGATAAAACCAATCAACAAATATCCAGCGGCAAGCGCGTATTGTCGCCCGCTGATGACCCCGTTGCGGCCACCAGTATTCTAATGCTCAACCAAGAGCTGGCACGCACGTCACAGTTCAGCAAAAATATTGATACCGCCAATAATAATTTAACCTTGGAAGACACAACGCTACAGTCTGTTGTGTCGTTAATTCAACGCTTAAAAGAGTTATCCGTGAGTGCTGGTAACACCGCTGTGCTCACTAAATCTGATTACAAAGCTATAGCAGCAGAAGTAGACAGCCGTTTAGAAGAATTAATGAATTTGCAAAATACCCGGAATGCATCGGGGCAATATATTTTTGCGGGTTTTCAAAGTGAGATTCAACCCTTCGTGAGCAATGGTGGTGGCAACTATGCCTATAAAGGTGATGAAGGTCAGTTGCGTGTACAAGCATCCACATCTGTGACCGTTGCTGTAAGTGATTCTGGCAAAAAAGTATTTATGGATATTCCCAGCAGCCATAAAACATTTAATACCAGCGCCAGCCCTTATAATCATGCGTCACCGGCGGCGATTATTAGTGTTGGTGATGTGTATGATCAAATTGCATTTGATAAATTATTTCCAGAAGATATGGTGGTAACGTTTAATGCGAATTCGTCCGTAAATCCGCCATCGCCAAATTACACTATCACTGAGCGCTCATCTGGAAAAG
Source organism: uncultured Cellvibrio sp. (assembly GCA_963506825.1). Taxonomy (GTDB): domain Bacteria; phylum Pseudomonadota; class Gammaproteobacteria; order Pseudomonadales; family Cellvibrionaceae; genus Cellvibrio. The sequence goes on along the minus strand of CAUOQW010000090.1, from coordinate 2,487 downwards.
TCTTGGCAGACAAACAAGTTTATATTTCTGGTCAGGATATTAAGGTTAACGGCGCTAAGTTTTCCATTTCAGGATCACCTTATCCTGGGGTTGCGGCTACACCTGCCAGTATATCAATGAACCCAGCGGCATTTTTAGCGGCAGCAGCAGTGGATAAAGATTTTTCGGTGACGCCCGGCTCCGTAGAAATTACGGTGGGTGGTGTTACCGAAACCTTAATATTGGATCAAAACTTTACGACCAATACAGGCGCTAATGCACTGGACGATTTTGTAACTGCATTGGGTGGTGCAATAGATAAAACTTTTTACAGCACTGTGCCTTATGATACGTCTACCGCAGCGGCTAATTATAAGAAATTACAAAACTTGGGGCTTAGCTTATCGGATGCAGGCGTTCTTACTTCTGCTACAGGTTTAAATATTTCGATTAAAAATGCCTCGGCTGCATCCATTAGTACAATTACAGGTTTGGCAACTCAGGGTTCTGGTACTACCACGGCTAACATTCCTTTTGCCTTTTCGGGCGGTCCTTACAATTTTTCTGCCACACCAGAAACTATCGATATTACCGTGAATGGCAAAACGGAAACTTTGGTGTTAAATACCAATGTGACTAACGCAACCAGCCTCGCGGCAGCCGTAAATAATTCTACTAACGCACTTGCCCTGGCTAAATTAGGCGTTATCGCAACAGATCTTGGTTTTACCTCTCTGAATAACTCAGTTATTACTTTGTCAAATGGCGGTGCGAACGTTTATGCGGCTATGGGAATTACCGGCAGTACAACAACCTCTTCGCAAGGTGTGTTAGCGATTCCTGGTGATAAATTTGTACTGGAGTCTACCCAGAATCAAGGCTTGCTAACGACAGTATCGCGCTTTAGCGAATCAATGAAGGCGGTGGAAAATACTCAACAGAGTAAGGATGAACTCGCTAAGATGATTGCAAAAACGCTTACCAATTTAGAAAACGTTATGACCAATATTGCTTCTGTACAAGGTGATGTAGGTGCGCGCCAAAATATGTTAGAGAGCACGAAAGAGTTAAATTTAGATATTGAGTTAAATAGCCAATTAGTTTTGTCGCAATTGGAAGATTTGGATTATGCCGAAGCATCTACTCGGTTGCAGATGCAAACCTTTGTATTGAGTGCGGCGCAACAAAGCTTTATTAAAATTAGTGAATTAAGTTTATTTAAGTATATGTAAACGGGCTTATTTGAGTATTAAATAGTAAAACCTTTGGTATATTTTCAATCACAAGCACTTTTCTGGTGAACACAATGGAAAACAATGAATTATTAAAGCCGCTTTATGAAATTTTAGAGCGTGTACAAGAGTTAGTTCGTTTGGCACAATCCGAAGAGTGGGACGCAATGAATACAGCAGCCGATAAATATCAGCAGCATGTAAGCTTTTTAGATGACGACGTCTATTTAAGGGCGCTCAACGATGCTCATTTGGTAGATGAAGCTAAAGCGATTATCGTAAAAATCCAAGGGGTTAATGATGACCTTGATAGCTATACCTCTTTGCAGCGCGAAAAAATTGCGTCAGAATTGCGTCAATTAACTCAGTCGGATAAGGCGCTTGAGGCTTATGGTCGGTAATTTGACTAAACTTTATTAATAATTGAATCTTTATAACCAACTGCAATACAAATTCTTAATTTCCGCGATAAATGTTTTAAGTTTTTTATAAAAAACTCCTAAAGCAAGTGAAAAGTCGGGCGATAACCTTAACAGAAGTGCTGATAGCAATCTGTTCAGGCTTCATCAACCGACTTGCTACAGCACAACCTCTGTAGTCAGAAATCACCTCTAGGAGATTCACCATGGCCTTAGTAATTAACACAAACATCTCTTCTCTTGGCGCACAACGCCAATTATCTGGCTCAGGCATGACTCTTGATCGTGCTACAGAGCGTTTATCATCTGGTCTCCGCGTTAACTCAGCAAAAGACGACGCAGCAGGCTTGGCAATTGCAACTCGTATGACTTCACAAGTGCGTGGTCTTGACCAAGCAGTTCGTAACGCGAACGACGGTGTGTCTCTTATTCAAACCGCTGAAGGTGCGTTACAAGAATCAACTAACATTCTGCAACGTATGCGTGAACTAGCGGTACAGTCTTCGAACGGTATTTACAGTGATAGCGACCGTAAAACCCTAGATGCAGAAAACAAACAATTGGTTGCAGAATTGGATCGTATCTCTAAAACCACTTCATTCAACGGCAGAAACCTGTTGGATGGCACCTTGGGCTCAGTAGATTTACAAGTAGGTGCATCAGCTGGTCAAACCATTAGCTTTAAGATCAGCGCAATGGATAGTAAGAACTTAGGTTTGGGTTCAACCAGTGCAGACGTTAGCGGTGACCGTATTACTTATAACGGCACCAGCGATGTAGGCCAAGGTAATATTGTCATTAATGGTATTGGTTTAAAGGCTATTACTAACATTGGTAGTACCACCTTAACTGATACT
>CAUOQW010000089.1:0-7655 GCA_963506825.1 uncultured Cellvibrio sp. | reverse complement strand
TTTGGGCAGGCCATCATCATCGATTTTTTGAATCTCAGTCGCACTGCCATTACCGGCTTGAGTATCGCCATTTAACGCAATAATAAGCGGCCAACCCGATTGGTTCGCATAAGCCGCAGGCACATATTCGGCATAGCCCAAGGCAGCGCAATTAGCGCCCTTGGCCAGCAACTTAAGACTATTGGGCGTAGGTGTTGTTATCGCAGGAGAGCAAGTGCCGGCCATTATCACCGAACTACTGGAGCTGGAAAGCGAGCTACTCGAACTCGATTTAAGACTGCTTGAGCTTAAACTTGAGGACGAGGATGAAGAAGATGAACTTACTATTGACTGGCTCGATGCTGAACTGGATAACGAACTACTCCAACTGGATGACGAACTGGATAACAAACTACTAAAGCTAGACGCTGAGCTAGATAGCGAACTGCTCAAGCGCGATGAAGAACTGGACGCAAGACTACTCGAAGAAGACAACAGGCTTGAACTAAAACTGCTGGCGTTCGATAAAGCGCTGGATATCTGGCTCGAACTCGCGGTGGAACTGGACACTGAACTGCTCAGACTGGATGCCAAGCTAGAATAGGCACTGCTCGATGACGAGCTTGATGAAAAACTGCTGGAACGCAACCAAATACTGGATGCTGAACTTGCAAAACTTGAACTGGAACTACTCAGGCTAGATGAACCCGGCATACCGCTAGTAGAGGAGTTCGAGACCACCGATGAAACGGAAACCCCATCCTGATTGTTCAACAAACTCGCTGCCGAAGTTGCAACCACACTCACAGCCAATGAACTGGTTCCAATGGGAGCAGCGGCAAAATTAGCTGAATCGCCACCACCACCGCCACAGCCATTCAACACGGCCACCATAAGCCAGCCCAAACTGAATTTGAGCACACGCAATGATTTAAAGGGTTGCATAAACACTCCTCCGCACGCAGCAACAAGACAGCAAATTCCGTATTACCTAAGTTGAAATACTAACGTCAGGGATTGCCTTGCACTTGCACGGTTATTATTAGTTGTTGGTGAAAAATGCCGATCTAACTGAGCTATCGCCAAGCTCACTCAGCGATGGATGTTAACGTCACAAAGACTATAGAAAAAGTTATAACAAACACCCTGCTTTACGCCAAATCGCGCAACAGCTCACACAAATGCTTAAACTTTACACAAAATGATGTTTTTTAAAGCGCCAAAAACCAAAAAGCCCCACCGTTTCCGGCAGGGCTTTTGGTAACCAAACACAATCTATAAAGCTTATATGGGCTCTAGCTTGGCGTATTGCATCACCAAGCGCTTGGCGCCAGCTTCGCTAAAGTTCACGTGAATAACTGCGTTGTCGCCCGAGCCTTCAAAGCGCAACACAACGCCTTCGCCGAAGATAGAATGTTTTACGCGTTGACCGAGGCGAAGGCCAGTGCCCTCGCCAGTGTCGTACATGGGTTGGCGAGTGGAAGGTTGGGTATGAGCACGATTAAATGACACAGGTCTGGTTACTGCGGCTTTTAACCGCACCTCTTGTATAGATTCAGCTGGAATCTCTTTGACGAAACGCGAAACGCTGTTAAAGGTTTCACTGCCGTACAAACGGCGAGTTTCAGCATAAGAAATATATAGTTTCTGCATGGCGCGGGTAATACCCACGTAACACAAACGGCGTTCTTCTTCTAAACGGTCGGGGTCGTCGGCCGACATTTTGTGCGGGAACAATCCTTCTTCAGCGCCCGCCATAAATACCAGCGGGAACTCCAAACCTTTAGCAGAGTGCAGAGTCATCAATTGTACCGCATCTTCGAACTCATCGGCTTGAGTTTCTCCAGCATCCAGCGCGGCGGTATCCAAAAATTGCTGTAAAACCGTTAATTCTTCGTTTTCTTCATCGGCATCGAAGGCGCGGCAGGCGGTAATCAACTCTTGCAAGTTCTCGCCGCGCGCTTGGCCTTTCTCGCCTTTTTCATTTTGATGGAATGCCAAGAGGCCAGTATCTTCAATGACCTTCTGGGCGATTTGGTCAAGGCTGAGAATATCTCCACGAACATCTATCTCAGTGGCATCGCTTGCCAACTTGTTAATGACATTCAAGAAACTTTGCACAGCATTACCCGCACGCGCGGTAAAGACGCGATTCGCCAGCATTTGCTCGGCAGCATGCCAAAGCGAGCAGTTTTGCTCGCGGGCAAACTCACGGATATCGTCCACCGTTTTGCCGCCAATACCGCGCGTAGGCGTGTTAATCACGCGTTCAAACCCGGCGTCATCATGACGGTTGCTGATCAGGCGCATATAGGCCACAGCATTTTTAATTTCCAGCCGATCATAGAAGCGCTGGCCACCGTAGATGCGGTAAGCAATGCCTTCACGCAGCAAGGCCTCTTCAAGCACCCGCGATTGCGCATTCGAGCGATATAAAATGGCACTGGAATTTTTGGGGTTACCCTTACGCACCCAATCCTGAATACGTTCCACAATAAAACGCGCTTCATCTTGTTCGTTGTAGGCGGCGTAGAGCGAAATTGGCTCGCCCTTCTCGCCTTCAGTCCACAGCTTTTTACCCAAGCGACCAGAATTGTTGGCGATTACACCATTGGCCGCCTGCAAAATATTGCCCGTGGAACGATAGTTTTGCTCTAGGCGAATCGTTTGGGTATGAGCGAAATCCTGCGTAAAACGCTGGATATTTTAGATCATAGCACCGAGCCAACCATAGATAGATTGGTCGTCATCGCCCACCGCGGTTACGCAGGAAGTGCTGCCTTCCAACATACGCAGCAACGCGTTTTGCACGCTGTTGGTATCTTGAAATTCATCTACTAACACAAATGGAAAGCGGTTGCGGTAGTGCTCAAGGATATGCGGTTTGTTGAGCCAAAGCTCATGGGCTCGCAATAAAATCTCAGCAAAATCCACCATGCCACCGCGCTGACAATCTGTCTCATAGGCGCGATAGACCTGCAACATAGTGCGCACAAAAGGATCAGCAGTTTCCTGAATATGCTGCGGGCGCAAGCCTTCATCTTTTTGGCCGTTGATATACCACTGCGCCTGCTTGAATGGCCACTTTTCATCGCTCAAATTCAAGTTGGCGTAAACGCGCTTAATCAAACGCAGTTGATCGTCACTGTCCAAAATCTGGAAGTTTTGCGGCAGATTCGCATCTTGCCAATGGGCTTTAAGAATACGGTGGGCAATGCCGTGGAAAGTGCCTACCCACATATTTCGCGTATTAACGTGCTTATGGTTCTCAGAGAAGAGTTCATCCAAACGCGCACGCATTTCCCGCGCGGCTTTATTGGTAAAGGTCACCGCCATAATCGAGTAGGGTGAAAGCTGCTCAACCTGAATTAACCAAGCGATGCGATGCACCAGCACACGGGTTTTACCGCTGCCAGCCCCCGCGAGAATAAGCTGATTGCACGCAGGCGCAGATACCGCCTCGCGCTGAGCGTCATTGAGGCCTTGCAGGAGATGTGAGAGTTCCATGAGCGTTTACACTAGGATGGGAATGGTGTGAATTCTACTGGCTAAATGTACATATTGCTATGTTAGAGGGACATAAAAAGGGTTTATGCATTCCCAAGCTGGAGCTTGGGAGCGAGCAACTCCCTATTTAAAAACAACCCCGCTCACCCTGAGCGCGAAGCAGTCGAAGGGCTGTGCGAATCCTTCGACTGCTTCACGCTCAAGATGAACGGATTTCTCAGTTAAGCTTAATAAGACTTAGTCGGCTGCGGCAAATCCGGCAGTGCGGGAACCGATAATTGCAACGCGGCTTGGTAGACTTCCATACTGTGTTGCGTATCACCCAAGCTGTTTAATAAGCGCGCTAGTTCTGCAAAAGTTTCTGCGTTTTGTTGCACCGCTAAACTGCGCTGAAAATAATCGCGCGCTAAACCCCAGAGGTGATTGCGCAAATTCAAACGGCCAAGGGCGCGCAATAAATTGGCGCTCTGCGGATAATATTTCAACCACGTTTCAGCCGTGCGAATAACTTCGGCAAGATCGGCAACGCGCAATAGGCCGTACAAATCGATCAAGCTATCATCCCAGGTTTTGCCCAAGGTTTTGCGCAAAATAAGTTCAGCTTCATGATCTTGTAAATTATCAATTAAGGCTTTGGCATAAGCACCCACCACCCGCGGTACGCGCTGTTGATAGCTGGGAATTTTTCCCCAGGCTTTGCGCAACTCATGCAAGCGATCTGACAAGGCCAAACGCTGTGCTGATTCGCTCGCAAATTGCAGTTGCCCAACCGCAATAAAACTTTCCATTTCCAGCGTATCGGCAACGGAGCAAATTTTGTATTTTTTAACCAAGGGAAACAAGGCGCCGAGCGCGACCCAATCTTGGCGAGTCTCATACAACTCGCGCAAACAATTAAGCACCAAGTGATTTCGCGGGGCCTTTATTTGCAGGCCTAGCAAAATAGTTTTGGCTTGTTCATAGCGGCCATTGCGCATTTCCATTTTGGCTTGGGCGATACCAATGGGCACCGCAAAGCTGGCGTATTTTTTTTGTGCATCGTGCAAAATTCTTAAGGCGTCTTCTTGGTCGCCCAATTCATAACTTGCGCGCGCAGCGGCCAAATAATTCACCAGCGGCGATTCAACTTTGCTGGCGGTGCGCAATAATTTTTTGCGTGCCTGCAACCAATCGCCCGATAAAAAATCAATCAAACCGCTAGCGGCTCTTTTGCTTGCGCGCTCTGTTGTACCAAATACAAAAAAATCCGTGAGACGCTGGGCAAGCGACCAACCTACATGCACAAAGCGCGTGAGCAACCACCAGCCAAACGCAATGGCTAAAACGGCAAAGCACGCAAACCATAAACTGGTTTCTAAGGATTTTTGGCCGAGAATCACTAACACATAGCCCGCGTCGGGCAAAATTACACCTAGCCCCCAAAGCGCGAGTAAAACCACCAATAGAATGAAGACGATCAGTTTCTTCATTGATTGCCTCCGTGGCGACTAAAAGCCAAGCGATCCTTTTGACGCAGATATTCTTTTACCATAGCCGCCGAGCCGGTGAAGTCTGGCAGCGGTTGTTGCACATTACTTTTCTTTAACTGCTCTAAATCGTTAAGCACAATTTGCGCTTGATCGTTAAGCGGGTAGTAATCGCGAATCCAGTTTTGTGCTTTATCCAAACTCGCTTGATAAACGTGCTGCTCTTCACGCAGCAAACCAATTTGTGCTTGCTCTAACATCAGGCGCAAATTTTGTTTTAAATACATTTGATCTTCCGGTGGCAAGATTGCATCCACACGGCGGCCTTGGTCGCGCACGCGCACATAAATACTGAGTTTATGCCATACGTTTTCACCAACACGTTCCACACGCTGCCAAAAAGATTGCGCTTCTGGCTCTTCAGCTTGCTCCATAGCAGCAATGGTTTCTTCGTCTTCTTCAAACAGCGGTTCGATTAAAGGTAAGTTTTCAATTTGCTGCGTAATGGCCAGCAGTTGCAAATAAATGCCTTCGCGATCTACTTTACTCGCCAACTTAAGTGCTTCGATTTCTTCAGTTAATTTTTTGCGGGCAGTAAACAAATCGGCATTTTGCAATTCAGCCAAAATACCATTAGCAGATTGCGCCAAAGCCAGCGAGTTAGTCGCTTCGTGCTCCATCAAAATACGTTGATTGGCCATGCGCAATAAATAATCCACTTCGGCAAGTTTCCAATCATCGCGGCTCATATTCGTAAGCCCCAAGACTTTTGAGCTGGTGCTATCTAAACGCTGCGTTAATTCAGTGACATCGCTCTGCACTTGCTTGCTTTGCGCGGCTAAATCTTCTGCAAATTTTGTTTCCAGCGCCTTGCGCTTGTTTTCATGCGCACTTGCCTGTGCGGCCAACGCATTTTGCAATTTAGCAATGGCGTGATACTCGTACCATAAAAATGCAGAGATACCCGCAATTAATACCAAGAGCACCAGCGCAACCCACCAACCTATGCGCGATTTTTTCACAGCAGGTTTCAGCTTCAGGGTTGCCGTTTGCGTTTCATCAACCTTGGTTGAAGTAGTCACATCACTCACAGATTTACACCTTTCTGACTTGCTATTTGCTTGCGTTTTGAATCGATTCCAGAGCTTGAGCTGCCAGATCGTTCAGTCCTTGCAACATACTCGCTTCTGTTGCGTTCTGTGCGGCAAACACATGAATAAAGCCTGCGGCTTCTGCCAATTCTAAAATACGCTGGCTGGGCACTAGCAAATACATATTCGCCATAATTGCGTGTGCATCCTGCGATAAGTCACACAGTATTTTTTGTAAATTTGCTAGCGCTTCACCACTGTGCAATACCAACACTAACCGTTTTGTTAATTGCGATTTATTAAACAGCGGCGACAAAATGGTAGCAAATTTTTGTACTGACTCGCTTGGCAAAACTCGCTCATATAACTCGCAATAACTGACGTTGGCTGCGCGCGTACTTAAGACTTCGCCGATATGTGGGCGACCACCCAAGCCGCGAAAAATAATAATTTTTTCGCCTGCTACATTTTGCAGCGCAGGCGATTGCAATAAGGTTTCACTGGTCATGGCACCGCTTTGGCTTTGCGCCAAATCAGTTACCTGAGCTCCGCGCGCTTGCAATTGTTTCGCTGTGGTTTCGCCCACTGCAAAAAAATCCACACCTACAGGCAGCTGCGGCCAATACCTATCAATCCAGTCAAAGCCGTGTTCAACCGCATTTTGGCTGACAAAAATCGCTTTCCGATAGATGTCCAAATCCAGAATACAGTTTTTAATCGCCTGAATCTGTGCGCTTTCTGACACAGGTACAATTTCCAACAAGGGGACAACCTCGGTTGTTGCGCCCAAATCGCGCAGGCGCGCCGCCCAAGGTTCGGCTTGCGCGCTTGGGCGGGTGACAACTATATGCAATCCGGTTAAATCGTCCATTGGCTTCGCTTTTTCAGTCGCTCTCGCTCAGTCACTCAACCGCGGTTTGGTAGACTTCAGCGAGGATCTTATCGGCGCCAGCCGCTAAAAGTTTATTCGCCAAGGCGATGCCCATGGCTTCGCCATCATTAACACCGCCGCGAATATCATCGCGCAGCATGCGTTCACCATCGGGCGAACCTACCAAACCGCGCAACCATAAACCATCGTCGGTATGAATAGCGTAGCAGGCGATGGGTACTTGGCAGCCGCCCTGTAAATGACGGTTCATAGCGCGCTCAGCAATTACCTGCTGCGCCGTTAATTCGTGGTGCAGCGGCGATAACAATTCTTGGGTGGCATCATCGGCCATACGGCATTCAATACCCACTGCACCTTGGCCGCCCGCCGGCAGCGAAAATTCCACACTGATAAAAGAGCGAATACGCTCTTCCAGCTCTAAACGGATCAAACCAGCAGCGGCGAGAATAATGGCGTCATAGTCGCCGTTATCCAGTTTTTGTAAGCGCGTTTGCACATTGCCGCGCAGGAATTTCACGGTTAAATCCGGGCGCGCCGCCAGCAATTGGCATTGGCGACGCAGGCTTGAAGTACCCACCACACTGCCTGCTGGTAGTTCATCAAAATTGTTGAAATGGTTGGATACGAAGGCATCGCGGGCGTCTTCACGCGGGCAGATAACGGATAAACCCAAGCCCTCGGGAAATTCCATGGGCACATCCTTCATAGAGTGAACGGCTA
>CAUOQW010000088.1:0-7660 GCA_963506825.1 uncultured Cellvibrio sp. | reverse complement strand
CACTTCACCGCCAGCAGAAAAACCCATAAAGCCAATTCTGGTAGGGTCAATCGCAAATTCAACTGCGCGGCTGCGAATAGTGCGCAATGCGCGATAAGCATCTTGTTGCGGATGAATATCGAGCGAGAAGGGCGAACCTTCTTGGCGAGCCAGACGGTATTTCAAAACAAAAGCGGTGACCCCCAGCTTATTAAAAAACAAAGCGGCATCGCGCCCCTCTGCATTGAACACTAAATTTAAATGGCCACCACCGGGAGCAATTAATACAGCAGCGCCATTGGCAACTTCTTTGGCAGGTTTATAAACCACAATGGAAGGATTATTTATATCTCTTACCCACCAGTCCTTGGCAGACTCGGGCTTGTCTTTTAGTTTTTCAAAGCCGGGGGCGCCATTTTTCCATAAATAAATAGTTTGCGGTTCCTGCGCACAAGCGATGTTAAATATTCCGAGCGATAAAAATAAGAGCGAAATTATTAGGGTAATTTTGCGCATGTTATAAACCTTTTGCGTTATTAATTTAAATCCATTACTAATCTAAAGCCCAAAGTTTCGTTTAAGTATCCTGAAGGAATATTATCGCGAGCGCTTGAACTTAAGCGTTGGATATTGTCTTTTGTGGAGCCGCCGCGCACTACACGCCCTTGGCATTGTTTGTGTTCATGGGCGCTGCCATTTGCATTGGCTTCGGTATAATTTTCTTCGTAGCAATCTTGCACCCATTCAGAAACATTACCTGCTGTATCGTAAACACCAAATCCGTTGGGTAGATAGCTGCCAACAGGCGCGGTTTTACTACCAAACAATCCAGAAAAATTACTGGAGCAGCCACGTCTGCAATTGGCTTTACCTTTTGCATCTTGTTCATTGTCTCCCCACCAATAACGTGTAGCAGTTCCAGCGCGTGCTACGTATTCCCATTCTGCTTCGGTCGGTAATCTAAATTTTTTGCCGGTGGTTTTACTTAACCATTGTGCGTAGGCATTGGCGTCTTCCCAGCTAACATGAATCACTGGGCGATCTTCTCGACCCCAACCATTATCACCAGGGAGCGGCTTCCCGGTTGATTGTGCAAAAAAATCATACTCAGCAAAGGTAACTTCATATTTGCTGATAGCAAATGCTTTATTCAGGGTTACTTTATGTGTGGGTGCTGTATGCATATTGCTATCGTCACCCATGATAAAACTACCGGCGGGAATTCGAATTAATGACGGCGCATTTTTTCCGCCATAAACAATATTGGGTATGGCTGCTCTAGTTGGATTACTAAGATCTGGAATTGACTCAAGCTCAAAGGCAATTGTTAAAGGTTCATTTTTTATCTCAACGGTTTCAGTTTTGGTTTTATAGCCTGATTTTGAAATTTCTACGCGATAACGACCAGAGGCTAATGGAATACCGTCTTTGTATTTATTACTAATACCCATTAGGCGAATACGTGCATCACTAGGCATGACTTTTATTGTTAATGTGTAAGTAGGTGCTGCGCTTGATGATGATTGACTTGATACTTGTTGTGACGATGCCAATAATGACTGCGTAGAGCTTGCGGCAAATGATGCGACTGCACTTGATTGTGTTCCCACTTGCACTGCTGCTTTGGATGACACATTCGTTGCTTGTGTGCCAGTTGCTAATGCTTGTGATTTGGGTGTTACAAATATACTCGCAGTGGCTTTTGTTGCCTTAGCTAAAACACTAGGTGATTTGACTGCTTGTTGTGCAAACTGTGTATGTATAACAACACTGAAAATACACCAAAGAAAAATGCTAAGAAAAATTCCAATCATTATTTTGGCAAGATTTCTATTTTGTAACAAAAGCTGTGGATTGATACGTGTTTGCTGCTGAATGCGCGTAGCAAAAAGAGTGGGCGCTACCTCGCTGCCAAACACTGAGTCATTAGAGGTTTTCTTGGCGTAAAAACCGCTTTCTTTGCTCCAGCGCATATTCATCAGCTTGTGCCAACGCCATTTAATGGCATGACTGGTCGCAGCTATTAACGCACGGACTAAGGCCATGACCGAGAGGTTTTCTGGGACTGCATCGGTGATGTAAGGGGTTCGATTCGCCGCATCTAATTGTTCAATAGCAATGCTGACTTCATGCCCAGATTGAAAACGCTGGCTGGGGTCTTTCGCTAAAAATTTCTCTAAGAGTTTTTGATAAACTTGATATTGAATGGGAAGTTTTGGAATAGGTGCGCTAATATGCTTGAGCGCAATAGTCACTGCATCTTCACCTTGATAAGGCAAAGCACCGGTCAGCATTTCAAAAAAGACAACTCCAAGACTGTACAAATCTGAGCGAGCATCTACTGTTTCACCACGGGTTTGCTCCGGGCTCATGTAGTGAGGTGTACCCACCACCGTGCCCACATGAGTCATGCGTGAAACACCTACGATTCCCTTTGCAACACCAAAGTCAGAAAGTACCGCAGAATTATCGGCACGGAATAAAATATTTTCGGGTTTTATATCGCGATGTATATAACCTTTCTCGTGAGCATGGTCGAGCGCGTTGGCAATTTCTTTAGTAACTTTTAAAACTTCTTCACTGGTTAAACCATTAATCATTTTGTCGTGAACAGAACCGCCCGGCAAATAATCCATGGCGATGTAATTTAAATCTTCTGAGCGACCAATATCGTAAATAGCAACAATATTGGGGTGTGACAGTTGCCCAACAATAGTGGCTTCGCGTTGAAAGCGTTCACTAAATGCAGGATCGCTGGTCAGGCTTGGATTCATGACTTTGAGCGCAACAATACGCCCCACGCTCATTTGAATCGCGAGATATACAGTGGACATTCCACCCTGATTTATTTTTCGGATTATGCGATAACCCGGAATTTGTAGTGCCATATTGTGCAAAGGTCTTATGCTAAAGAATCAAAAAGTATTTAAGCCTAGGTGAGCGTGTGAATTAACAAACTTAACAACGCGGTTATAGCGCCTAAAAAAATGACTGCATCCATTTTTCTATTGCTAGTAATGGCAGGAATCCATTGCCAAAACTTATTCGTAATCGCCTCGTTAATAATTGGCGACTCAATAATTTGTAAGGTGATATTGTCGCGACCACCATTGGTCAATGCTTCATGAAGCAATTGATCTACGGCCGTTAAACTGTTTGGGCTGTGCTCTAAAATATTGGCGATGGAGTCATCGCTAAGTTCATCGGTTAGGCCATCGCTACACAATAAAATCCATTGATCTTTTTGCCATTGGCCAGCAGTCACATCCACTTTTACTTGTGTCAGTTCTTGCATGCCCAAGCATTGAGTGATGATATTTTTTTCGGGGTGTTTCTCGACATCGGCGGCGCTAATCACGCCCGATGCATAGAGCATTTGTACGTAGGAGTGATCGGTAGTGAGGCGAGTTAATTCACCACCATGTTCGTTGGGTGTCCACAAATAGGCGCGGCTATCGCCAACCCAGGCTACTTGGTAGTTTTGTTTTTGATTTAACAAGGCGACAACGGTAGAGCCCATGCCGCGGGCACCAATGCCGTTGTCGGCAGAGCTTAAAATAACTTCGTGAGATTTTTGAATGGCTTCAGTGAGTGAGAAGGGCGCGCCTTTATGTACGAAATCTTCAAAGGTTTCACGCACTATAGCGCTTGCAACTTCACCGGCCTCGTGACCACCCATACCATCTGCCACCACCCATAAATCCGCATTGGGTTCGCTAAGGAAACAATCTTCGTTGTTTCCTCGCTTTAGCCCAGGGTGCGTGGTAGCACTATATTCAAGTGGGTGGACTAGCATCATTGCTAAGGCTCAGTTTTATTTAAGATTATTCTCTCATAATCGCCGATTGCGAGGTTTTTTTCCATTTTTCAATTCCGCCATTTTTAGAAAGCCTTTGTTGGCTTAGCAAACAGCGGACTTGATCACAATTAAACGACTATGACAGAGCACTTTTCCTTTAATGGTTTCGGTTAGTAGTTAAAGATAGTATCTAAAGATTGTGAAGCTCCAGCCCCAGCGCCTGGAGTTTATCTTGTTGGGCTGCATGGCTGACAATACCTACGCTGGCTACATCCGATTTTAAATAGAGATCGGCCACACGCAGTAAATCAGCCAAGCTTACCTTCACTACGCGGCTGCGAAATAACTCACGCTTTTCACGAGTGCGACCAAAGAGTTCTGCCTGATAGGTTGATTTGGCTTCACCAGCTGGCGAACCGGGTTTATCAATGCTGCCAATAACACCCAAAATAGCTTCTTCCAGTGATTGTTCACTATGTTGAGTTTCTTTTAACCAGTCTAAGGATGCATCAAAGTCATCCAAAGTTTCACTTAAACGTGGGTCGCGATAGGAATAAAAACGGAACGCGGCGATAGTATTGTCTTGGCTTGCACCACCACCGTAGGCGCCGCCTTGTTCACGGATGGCACGATGTAAATAGCCGTTGCGTAAAAACCCGCCCAATACTGTTAGCGCGGCTGCATCGGAGTGATCTGCAGGCACAGTTGGGTATGCTTTTGCACAGAAATTAACTTGCGTATTGGTGATCCACGCTTGTTTGATTCTTTCACTTACAGTAGGAATTGCAAAGCCGACAAAATTTTCACTAGCTTCAGCCGCTGGCCATAAGTTGTTAAGCGTTGTGCGATAAACGTCTAAATGTTCATCCTCACCAACAATTAAAAATTGTTTAGGTGAGTGCGACATAAGCGCATGGATTTGTGCGAGGCCATTGGCGAATGCCATTAAATTGTCGTTATCATCCAAGGTGTTATCCAGATTTTTCAATTCTGCAATGCCTGCAAGCCCGCCCAGTTGATGCGCAAGTTTTGCAGCGGGGCTCATCCCGGCGCTTGCTAAGGTCATGGCCAAACTATGGCCGTGACCAGTAACACTTTGCTCTGCGCGCGCGCGTTTTTGTGCAATTAATTCGCGCAGGCGATCATACTCATCAAAACGAACTTGCTGCAAAGTGGCTTGCATTAATTCGCTCATGGCTACTTGATTGCGGCTCAATGCTTTTGCAGACAAAGTGATGTAGGCATCTATTTTTTGCACATCGTCGCCAGTGCCGCGAATGCTACTAAAAGCGCGAATGCCACCAACGACTTCCGCTTGCCAGCGCTGCACATCTAAATAATCTTTGTCGCCTAAAGCGAGTTCGGTTAGGCACGAGCAATAAAAAGGTAACAGCTTTTGTTGTTCATCGTTTAGCGCGGGCATTTTGAAGGTGATTTGTTGATAAACCAAACCATTAGTGCCCGCTGTATAGCAGCGCAGCGGATAACCATTAAATACTTCCTGGCTGCCGGGTGTGTAATGTAAATGTTCTGGAATATCTTCCAAACCTACTTTAGGTAAAATGCTTTCATCATCTATTTGCACTTGGCGTGCTTGTAATGCGTGGGCACGATCAATAATGCTTTGCTTTTCGGCATCGCTAAGTTCAGATTTTATTCTGGCAAGGCGATCAATTTCAGCTTGCTGAACGCGCTTGTTAAGCTGCGTATCAGGCTTCATAACCAAGCGCACGCGATGGTTGTTATCGAGCAACCATTTTTTTACCAAGCCTTGAATGAAATTTGGCTGCTGAATTTTTTCATGTAAACCTGTGAGTGCTGCGTCCATATCTAATAATGCTATAGGGTCACCGCGATGAGTTGCAGAGGTTAAACCCGTTAAAATAAGCTGCAAACCATAGGGATAACCATCTCCGCCCACCTCGCGCTGTTGCAGTTCTAATTGATGCAATGCGGCTTCAACTTCAGATAAGGCAACGCCTTCATCGGCAACTTTTTGTAAGGTTGAAAAAATTAACTCTTCAACCTGATTAATATTTTCAAGAGCGCAGCCTTCAAGGCCGCAAACGAATGCCATCTCACGTGATGAATCATCCATGCCGCACAAAGGTGATGGAGCCTGGCCTAGATCGGTTGTCTCCAATGCTTGTTGTAGTGGTGATGCAGAGTTATCTAATAAAATATTAGATAGCAGTTGTGCTTCCAAGCTCTCTTCTAAATTTGTTGTTTTGCCGAGTAACCAAGCTAAGACCACGTGATTTTTATTGGCGAGATCTTCATCATCCTCAGCGGGATAAAACTCTTCCACCATAATGGGGGCGTGGTAACGCTTTTCATCCGGAACACTTATGACTGAATTTAGTTTTTCAAAGCGCGACAGTGCTTGGGTTTCAAATTTTTCTTGATGGGTTGCCGCTGGAATATCGCCATAAGTCATAAAAATGGCGTTGCTAGGATGATAATGGGTGCGATAAAAATCTTTGAGCTCTTGATAACTTAAGTTAGGGATATCTTCTGGCTCGCCACCACTATTAAAATGATAGGTAGTAGACGGGTACAAATATTTACAGAGCGTATGCCAAAGTTGTGAAGGCACTGAACTCATAGCGCCTTTCATTTCGTTAAACACAACGCCTTTGTATACCAAGTCAGAATTAGGATTGTCGGTTTCAGAAAATTCAATGCGGTGGCCTTCTTGAGCAAAATCTAATTCGTCTAAACGTGAAAAGAAAACTGCATCTAAATAGACATCGAGCAAGTTATTAAAATCTTTTTGGTTTTGGCTGGCAAAAGGGTAAGCAGTCCAATCCGAACTGGTAAATGCATTCATAAAAGTATTGAGCGAGCGGCGCACCATCATAAAGAAGGGGTCGCGTACTGGGTATTTTTCACTGCCGCAGAGCGCGGTATGCTCAAGGATATGCGCAACCCCCGTAGAGTCATGCGGTACGGTGCGTAAGGCGACGAGGAAAACATTCTCTTGATTATCGGCAGCTAAATGAATGTGTTGCGCGCCCGTTTTTTTATGGCGATATTCTTCAACACGAATTTTTAAAGCATCAATTGTTTGGCTGCGAATAAATTCAAAAGCAGAATGAGTCATAGTTGTTCCGTCACAAGGATGAAGGTAATGGGAATGAAGGTAAAAAGGTTTGCTGCTCTGCCACAAATGCCGCGAAGGCATTGAGTACAGGCGAATAATCTACAGTATTAAGTTCCAATTGCTGCAAAGCGTAACAACTTGCTTCCAAGGTGGAAAGTTGATTTTCACTATGCGCTTTGCGAATTTTGTATATGGAAGGAGGGCACTGCTTTAGGCTTAGGCGCGGCATGGCTTGTAACGCTGGGTTGAGGTAGAGCATTTTGCGGCTCTTACGCCAAGTAGCATCTAGCACCCAAAGTCTAATTCTGAGCCCATTTAGAGATGTACTGGTCAAATTGTCGCCAGAAGACAAACGGGGGGAATCAATGGCGGGAGGAGGGGTGATCCCCAGGGACTTTTCTTCTGGTGTGTCCGGGTAGAGTAAAAGGTCATAAAAGCCTTGATTTTGATATTCGCGAAAAAAGTGTGGGCTAAAGATTTCGCCAGTCTCGATTTGGCTGTTTTTTAAACATAAAGATAGCAGTCTTGCGCTATTTTTAACCTCGTGAACCTCTTGCGGATGCTGCAAAATAATCAATGACACACGGTTTTGCACCAACTGAACGTGTTTGCATAGGCAGGTTTTTGTTGGCCTAAAACAGGCTGCGCATAGCTCGCGTTTTGTCATCTGGAACTTGCACTCGTCATCGAACCAATAAGAGATAGACCCTCGTGGGAGATCTGATGGTTTGCAACGAGGGCTTCCTTAAGCAGTTTAGGCATTTTTTTAATTTCAGCCT
>CAUOQW010000087.1:0-7662 GCA_963506825.1 uncultured Cellvibrio sp. | reverse complement strand
TTCACTTATGATATTAAGCATCACCCCTCTCTTAAGACGGTAAATCCTTATGTTTTCCCACCATAAAATTACCTACTCGGAAATCGCGTCTTATATTCTTATTGCAATAGCGCTCTTTGTAATCCTCGCCCACGGGCTTTTGGTAGCCTTGCTGGCGGGGCTGTTGGTACATTCCTTGGTGGTTATTTTATCGCCCAAGTTTGATGAGCAAGTTGGGCGTGGGCGCGCGCGCTTGGTGTCAGTAAGTGTAATAGGCACACTTATTATTACCGCCTTGACACTGGCGGTGTGGGGCGCAATTACGTTTTTTCAAAGTGAAGCTGGCAGCACTCACGCACTCTTACAAAAAATGGCAGACATAGTGGACGCGTCGCGCGAGCAATGCCCGCAATGGGTTTGCTCACACCTACCCGGCAATGCCGAAGAATTGCGCGTATTAATTACCAACTGGATGCGCGAACACGCAAAAGAAGCACAATCCATGGGCACCAATGCCAGCCACATACTCGTGCGCATTTTATTGGGCATGATTATTGGCGCTATGATTTCGCTGCACACCCCCAGTAAATTGCCAATCGCCCCCTTGGCCGCAGCACTCTTGGACCGTGTTAAAACACTGAGCCGCGCCTTCAAAAAAGTAGTATTTGCGCAAGTGCGTATTTCGGCAGTGAATACACTTGCAACCGGCGTCTATGTGTTGGTGGTACTACCCTTGTTCGACGTGAATTTACCCATGGCCAAAAGCTTGGTTGTCATCACCTTTATAGTTGGCTTACTGCCCATTATTGGCAACTTAATCTCCAACACTATTATTGTGATAGTCGCCTTGCCATTTGGGATGTCTGTCGCGCTGGGCTCGCTGGCATTTCTGATTGTGCTGCACAAATTTGAATACTTTTTGAATGCCAAAATCATCGGCACGCAAATTCAAGCACGCGCGTGGGAATTGCTTATTGCAATGCTGGTGATGGAATCGGTATTTGGAATTGCAGGCGTGGTTGCCGCACCGATTTTTTATGCGTACGCAAAGCAAGAATTAACGAATCGTCATTTAATTTAATCCGCTCCCCCTTCACCCTACGCAGCTCATCAACCGCTCAGGGGGAGCGGAACTCCAGAATTCCACTTTAGGATTAATACCAATTTTTATAATTCAACTCTTTATCGCGCCGCAATAAACTTCATTTGCCCCGCGCCATTCACTTCCAGTACTAACTGCAAATCGTTATTAATGGTTTGGGTTTCTTCGCCATTTAATATCAAGGTGGTTTTAACAGGGTACACACCTTGCGGTAAACCTTCAGGTAAGGTGAAGGTAAATTCATTGGTATAGCGGCCAGCGCGTTTGGTTTCTTCATTCACATCTTTGGTAAGCGATTTTAATTCTTTGCTGTGGTCTTCATTATCAAAAATCGCCAAACGCTCTTGAATGACCGTTTGCGGTTGTGTGCGCCCGGGCACTACTTCAATGTCCGATTGAATAATCACTTTTTTACCGGGCTGCACTACACTGCCGGGTAAAGCGCTGGTGCTGTACACCGAGGCAACCGCTTTTTCTGGTAGATTTTCATGTTGTGCTTTGTAGTCGGTAACCACACCCTCTTCGTCGGCCACTTTTTTTGCGCGATGCTCAATAATCATGTCTGCGATGTATTTAACTGCAACCGCTACCGCTGCGACTTTTGCCACCGCCAATAAGTGCTCGCGATTTTTACAGCTTTGATCATTCTTTTTACATTTGTAGGATTTGTCAAAAGCGCGCCCGACATCCTTTAAATTAAGCGCATAACTTTGATTAGCACATAAAACTGCAACTACCAGCACAAGAAGTTTTTTCATTGCCATTACCTTCATTTATTTTATGGTAAACCCGGTTTCTTTTATTTTTCGCTGAATTTCTTGCGCTCGCAATTTAAGCGCAGCGGCCTCGGCATGGTTGGGCACTATATCCAAGGCGGCTTCTGCTTTGGCGATGGCGCAGGTGTAATTCTTTTGCTTCTCTAAACACTCCTTAGCTTGGCTAAGTATTTTTGCAACCTTGTCTTGTGCATCGCGAATTTGCTTATCGGCTACTGCCGCGGTTTGCTTAACTTCCATAGCGGGGCCATTGGCGGCATCCAAAGCCAGTGTTGCATCCGCTTGCCTAATAGCACACTCATATTTTTTTTGCGCCAGACAGGTTTGCGCCTGTAACAATAAATCTTTAATTTTTTGCTGTTGCGCCAAGGCGACTAATTTCCCCTGCTGTTCCACGGTTTGCAGTCTCACATGCATAGCGTTTACCGCAGGGTGTACGGAGTTCAGCTCAGCAGCTTTTTTGGCAAACATAGTGGCGCAGGCAAGATCGCGATTTTGCAAACAAGTTTCCGCTTGTTGCAGATTATCGCCAATCGCTTTGTTTTTACCTAAATCACTCGCAGCTGTCAAAAGCTGCTGCGCGCGCAGATTATTGGCATCCAACCCCAGCACATCCTTTGCTTTTACTTGTGCACAGGCATCGTCTTGCGCGACTAAACAATTGTCGCCCTCTTGCAACAAGCGTGCGATGGTCTGCGCCTCTTCTTGTTTTTGTTGCGCCAACTGCGAAGCTTTAATTAATTGTTTGGCGACTTTGTTATCTGCATCCAAATTAGATACCAACAAACTGCGCTCAAGTGCGCAGGCGAAATCGCTCTGCGCAAAACAGGTTTGCGCCTGCTCTATATTTTCTACAATCGTAGTTTCAAGTTGCAACTGTGCTTGATATTGCTGATACCCCAACCAAGCTGCTCCACCTAAAGCGATAACTGCAAAGACCACCGCTACACTCAATGCCGCCGTGCTTCTACGCGGGAACAGCTCCGTCATAAATGCGGGCACGCTAGGAGTGCGCTGATTTTTTTCCAATGCCAATGCATGACTAAGAGCCTTCCACTCGCGATGACTTAAGCCCGCAATCGGTTTGGGCTTTAGGCCGAGCTGTTTAGCTTCAAGCGCAGAATGACTTTGGTAAGGATGCTGTCCAGAAAAGATTTCATAGGCAACACAGGCAAGGGCATACACATCATCGGCAAAGGTGAGCGGCTCATCACGAATCATTTCAATAGTCGCATAAGCCGGCGTTAAAGCACCTAATTGCCCAGCGTCAAATTTGTGTTTTTGTGTCTCTTTGGACGCCGCACGCGCAATACCAAAATCCAACACTTTGGCGGTGCCGTTATCGCAAATAAATACGTTACCCGGCTTAAAATCGGCGTGAATAATATGGCGCTGGTGGGCATAGGCAAGCGCTGAACAAAGATCGCGCGTAATCGCCAAGGCTCTTTGTTTGGGAATAGGCGCTGCCGCTGACTGCTGTTGCTTTAACACCCGGTCAAGTGGTTCGCCCTCTAGCAACTCCATCGTCATATAAAGCGTATCGCCATCGCGATCAAAGTCGTGCACGGTCACAATATTCGGGTGCGCCAGCGTGTGGGATTTTGCAGTTTCTTGTTGCAGGGTTACAAAGGCATCCGGGTGATTCTTGAAAGCGGCGTTGAGCACTTTGGTGGCAATGTAAGGGTTTGGATCTTCCGCCTCCACCTTGCGTAAATCCTTAGTGCGATAAACCATACCCATACCGCCCTGACCAAGCACTTCCTGTAACAAAAACCGCTTCTTCAACAGGCTACCGCTACCGCTGCCGGCCTGCGCTTGCTGGATAATCGCCTGCGCTTCCGCAAAACCAGAAGAGGTGTGGCCACCTTGGGTAAATTGCGTGTATTGGGTTGCACCAGCGGAATTGGCGCTGACCACAGCATTAGCTGCCTCACTGGGGGAGGATAACTGCGTTTTATCGTCTGCATTCGCTGAGTTCACTTGCGAAATCTCAGTAATGTCGTTGTGGTTGGTCACGCACTAACTCCCTTCATCAAACAGATCGCCAGCCTTAAGCTTAGCGGTTCGCAATGAAGGGAATCTTACCACCCGTGGTGCCTAAATAGACATAAATGACCAGTGATATATGACGCTAAAAAGGCGCGCGATTTCATTATTTGCCACTCCAATTCAACGATTTGCGCGGCCGCTTTTTAGGACTTCGTTTTTTTAAAGCCTAAGGTTAGGGCTTGGTCTGCTCAACGTCTTTGACAACTGCGCTGGATGCTGAGCTTGCGGAACTTTTGGGATCGACGGTTTTACAGGGAGTTTTGCCATCCGCAGAGCCTTCTTTTTCATCTGTACAAGAAGCGCTGGAAGAACCAGCCATGCGATCATTTTTGATATTGCTTTTGGTTTTTATCTTTTGATCTGCAAGGGCAATACTGGATACTGCAAACGCCAAAGTGAATAGAGTTGCCTGTAAACGAATAGAACTCATGCTTGCTGCTCCTGAATAGGATTAATGAAGATAGCCAGAAACCTGAGTCTGCGCCTTGGCGATAAGAGCGTCAAAACATTTTGGGAATATGCCAAGTATGCATTTGCGGCTTAGGCACTTTTTTGGGTTGACAGAGCGGCGAAAAACGGGATAATGTCGCGTCCTTGATTTCAGACCGTAAATCGGTTGAATCTCCGTATTTTTAGATATCATTTTAAGCTTTTTATAGGAGCACCACGGTGGCAAACTCACCCCAAGCCAAAAAACGCGCGCGTCAAAACGAAAAAGCTCGCAAGCACAACGGCAGCATGCGCTCAATGGGGCGTACCTACCTGAAGAAAGTAATCAGCGCTATTGAAGCTGGCGATAAAGCCGCTGCAACCGCTGCTTATGTTGCTGCTGTATCTGTTATCGACCGCATTGCTGACAAAGGCCTTATTCACAAGAATAAAGCTGCTCGTCACAAGAGCCGTTTGAACGCAAAAATCAAAGCATTGGCTTAATAGCCCTGCTTTTACTAGCCCAAGCTAGCAACCTAAAACCGGCTTTGGCCGGTTTTTTTTCGCCCTTAATTTGCGCATCCCCATAAGCCAAGATCAGACTTGGTCGCAAACCCAACACTCAGTCGACCAAAGAGCAAAAAATCATCTATACAGTGTCATAAAAACAGATTACATTCGCCGTACAATTTTGGCCGCACCTTATTTTTACGGCTACCAATAACAAAGAGTGCACATACTAAGAACGGAGTAATCTTTATGCTGCCACGTGACCACTATCTTAAGCAGTCGTTTGCCGATTCCGTACACTTCCCCAACGGCTTTGAAAAAGGCGGTTTGTCGGATATTCAAGCGCGCCTCGTTCGCAAGAACGGTACGCTAATCAGCGCTTTATGTATTGATGAAGTCTCTGACCCCACCCCCGAAGACTTGCATATCCTCAAGGTGATCGCCAACCAAAGCTCACCAAAGAACCCGGTTGAGCAGGCTTGGGTTAAGTATTTGAGCGTAGTGAAAAGCCTCGCGATTGCAAACCCAAAAGGAAAAGCTAAGGCGAAAGCTAAACCAGCTCCAGCGGCTGAGGCCGAACCTGCACCAGAAGCCGTTAAACCCACAGAAAAGCCAGCAGAAAAACAAATAGAAAAACCTGTAAAGCCCACCAAAGTAGCAGAAAAAACAACTGAAAAGATCGCTGCAAAAACACCCGCAGCCAAGCCTGCGGCAAAGGTCCCAACCAAAAAAGCAGAAACAGCACCGGTTGAAGTAAAAGCCAAGCCCGCACCCAAGAAAGAAAAAGTTGAGCCCGTTGCAGCAAAAGCACCTGCTAAGGCAGCAAAAAAAACTGAGCCTATAAAAGTAGAGCCTAAACCCGAACCTAAAAAGACTGCCCCCAAAAAAGCAGAGCCACCTAAGGCAGAAACTAAGGCTAAAGCAGCCAAGGCCGCAGCAAAAGTAGAGCCCAAAAAGCCAGCCGCTAAAAAAGCCAACAAAGCAAAATAGCTACGCAAGCCGCATAAAAAAGGCGCTGTTACAGCAGATGTAACAGCGCCTTTTTCATTTAACCGCCGCCTTACATAGGCAAGAGCACTTCTACTTGATACTGTTTGCCCGCCACAATATTCCCGATATGCGGCTGAGCCAGCTGCACACCATCCACACTCACTGCAATTTGCGTAACGGCAGTACGCTGAATATTCACATGGAAAGTTGCACCGCGAAATTCACGCACAACCTTCGCCTGCGACCATTCACTCGGCAACTGCGGGTTAATGGATAGACCATTAGTATCGCCCTTCAATCCAAACAGACCCTCTACCAAACAGCGATAGACCCAAGACACAGTACCGGTATTAAACAACTGGCTAGAGCGCCCTGCGGTGCGCGGATATTGGTGATAAGCACCGCGATAATAATTGGGGATAAACACCGGTAACTGGCCACGCTGCAAATAGTCTTGTTCACTTGGCCCCGGAATCATTTGGCGCAGCAATTTGTAAGCGCGATTGGTTTCCGCAATCGTGTACAAACTGTAAATATAAAATACCGCTGCATGATTGTAGACTGAGCCATTTTCCGCCGAGCCGGGATGTTTTTGCGTCACGCGGCCAACGTCATCGCGCATGGCCGTATAAGCTGGCGCAAACATAGTTACGCCATAAGGTGTTTCTAACTGCTGCTCCACTGCAGCCAGCATTTTTGTACGCTGCTCATCGCTCGCTGCACCACCCAAAATCGCCCAACTTTGTGGGTTTAAATAAATACGACCCTCAGGATCTTTGCTAACGCCAAACACCACATCGTCATCGGTAATACCGCGCGCAAACCAATCGCCATCCCACAGGTATTTATTAACCGATTGATTAACGTCTAGCGCGCCTGCGCGGAATTTTTCAGCAGCTTGCGCTTGCGATTGTTGCGCACAAATATCCACCCATAAATTTAATGCGTAGGCCGTAGCAACCGATAACCAACCCGAAACCCCCTTACCTTTGTAACCCACCATATTCATGGGGTCGCACCAGTCGCCCTGCGCGATAAAACTTAAGCCGCGATAATCGCGCGCACTCAATAGCCAATCCATTGCGCGGCTGATGCGTTCAAATACCGTGTAAGTTTTATCGCCTTCCGCGTCTGCAACCTGTTCAAGCAAAATCGCATAATCATTGGTTTCGTCGAGATAGGCTTTTAAACATACCGGCAACCACACGCAGTGATCAGTATGAGGAATTTGATTAATGTATTTAAGCTCGGCACCTTCTGCCAACAAAATTCCGTCAGGCATAGCGCCGCTTGCCTCTTGCTGACTCAGCGCATGCAAAAATGCAGCGCGCGTAATATGCGGCTTGATGTAACTCATGCCCATATTGTCTTGCAGATAATTGCGCGTTTGCGGATCTGTGGTTAAACGGTTTACATCGCCGTGATAAAACACTTGGCGTGGCAGCCAGTGATTCACAAAATTATTGAGCTCTTTATCGGGCGTTTCGATTTTCAGGCAGCCGCGCCCCGCGCTAACATATGATTCGTATTCAGCCTTAGCAGCCGCAAAACCTTGTGCGCTTAAATATTTAGTGCGCAGCTGAATAATTTCAGCATCGTCAAACGCTGGGCCAAATATAAAGCGCAACTCGCGTGACTGCTCAGTACCTAAGTAGAGGCGATACTGCAAAACTGCAGCTGGAGTTTCGTAGCGTGCATCACCTTTTGCCAATACATCCAATTGCAATGCGGAGGGATTGTGCAAACCACCTTCACCTTCAAACGATTCTTGTTTAGCCTCCCATGCGATAGGCTCTTGGTCATGCAGAAAAAAGGTTTTGTCTTTAA
>CAUOQW010000086.1:0-7741 GCA_963506825.1 uncultured Cellvibrio sp. | reverse complement strand
TTGGCGGCGCCTACATCGTCAATGAGAAATTTACCAAGGAGTCGGCAGAAGCTTTGATTAACGAGGGCATTGCGACGGCGGTGGCATTTGGATCCAGTTATATTTCCAACCCGGACTTGTTTAACCGGTTCCAGAAAAAGCTGCCGTTGGCAGATGTGCACTGGGAGACGGTTTACGCTGCAACAGCGGTGGGTTATACGGATTATCCTGCGGCTGGTTAAGTTTGTAGTGTATTCACAAAAAACTCAGCTTAGGCTGAGTTTTTTTGTTTTGGCATTTTAAATCGCCTATTCAGACTCCAAATCACCCTTCTCATCCACAATTTGCACCAAAGTCGCTATGCCGTTGTTGCGTAACTTATCCATTAACTTAGCGAGCTTTTCCACTTGTGCGGCATCCAACTGCTCGCCGTGAATAAAGGTGAGGCGCTGTTTTTTGACGAGTTCATGAACGTAGTCGGGCCGTACGCGTAGACGTTCGGCAGTTTGGGTGACGGAGAGAAGTTGTTGCAGCATGGCGATGGTCTGTGCAGAAGTTGCTGGCTACTATGCCACAAACTCAACCACTGCAAAGGGCTAAATTGTTTGGAAGCGTCGTGCAGCTGTTTTAAAAAGACAACCTGTCAAAAGAAAACCTGTGCCATAATTTGCGCCTCTTCTTTTCGTTTTAGAACAGGGTTTTAACATGGCTAACCTCGGCACGCTTTATACCGTTTCTGCACCTTCCGGTGCAGGTAAAACCAGCTTGGTATCGGCCTTGGTAAAATCTAATCCCGAAGTTTGCGTGTCTGTCTCCCACACCACTCGCCCCATGCGCCCCGGCGAAGTTAACGGCATTAACTACCATTTTGTCGATCATCCAACCTTTGAAGGCATGATTGAAGCTGCGGCGTTTTTGGAGCATGCCCGCGTCTTCAGCAACCTTTATGGCACCTCGCAAAAATGGGTGGAAGAGACTTTGCAGCAGGGTATTGATGTAATTTTGGAAATTGATTGGCAAGGCGCTAAGCAAGTGCGCCACTTGATGCCGGATACGGTTAGCCTGTTTATTCTCCCCCCTTCGCTCGCCTGTTTGCGCCAGCGTTTGACTGGCCGTGGCACTGATCCCGAAGCGGTGATTGATGCGCGTATGGCGGAAGCCTTGAGCGAGATGTCGCACTATGTGGAAGCCGACTATTTGATTATCAACGATGATTTCACCACTGCCTTGGCGCAGTTTCAGGCTTTGATTACCAGCCAGCATTTGCGTTTGGCGCGCCAAGTGGAGAAACACGCTCCTTTAATCACCGAATTACTTGCCTAACCCATTGAGTTGGGCGGTTATTTTATAAGCATCGCTTGGCAGTTTTACCTTATTTAGCGCATAATGCGCCCACTTTTTTAAGGCGGCAACTCGCCGCGTTTTTGCTGAGTACAAAGTTATGGCACGTATTACTGTTGAAGATTGTTTGAACCACGTTGATAACCGTTTTGAATTGGTTATGGTTAGCAGCCGTCGCGCACGCCAGTTGGCGATTGGTGGCAAAGAGCCGCACGTAGCGCCAGAGAACGATAAACCAACCGTTATCGCCTTGCGTGAAATCGAAGAAGGCTTTATCGATGCAAGTATT
The DNA here is from genome assembly GCA_963506825.1 of uncultured Cellvibrio sp. Lineage (GTDB taxonomy): Bacteria > Pseudomonadota > Gammaproteobacteria > Pseudomonadales > Cellvibrionaceae > Cellvibrio. Next base: position 6,132 of record CAUOQW010000086.1, on the reverse strand, counting down.
CTGTTAGAAAAAGAGACCTTGCCTCAGCCAAAACCAGAGCGCGTTTACGACAACGAGATCTAATCTCGTCGCAAGCCGTTTAAAAAAACCCGCTAAATCCTAGATTCAGCGGGTTTTTTGTTGCCCGGAATTTACCTATCATTCAGCTTTTGGCGTTACACTCAAGTTTGGAAGGCGTAAGGGATAGTGTTCAATTCAAAACTCGCTGCAAGTACATCCCTGTAAGCTCATCGTCGACGTCCTGTCTCCGGTGGTTTTGAATCAAACACTATCCCTTACGAGCGAGATCGCGGTTTTAATCAATTATTGTTCGGAGTACGGCATTGCAAACCATTGAAGCCTTAAGCCACAGGCTTTCGTCTTATCTGGAAGCGCCCCAAATTAATTTGGTGAAGCGTGCCTATTACTATGCCGAACAGGCGCACGACGGCCAAAAGCGTCGCAGCGGCGAAGCCTATATCACCCATCCTCTGGCGGTGGCCGATATTCTGGCGACCATGCATATGGATCACCAAAGCCTGATGGCGGCCATGTTGCACGATGTCATCGAAGATACCGGTATCAGCAAAAAGGCCATCGCCAAACAATTTGGCGACTCGGTGGCAGATTTGGTGGATGGCGTCAGCAAGCTGACCCAAATCGAATTTGAATCCCACGCCGAAAAGCAGGCTGAGAACTTCCAGAAAATGGCCTTGGCGATGGCCAATGACCTGCGCGTGATCTTGGTAAAACTCGCCGACCGCCTGCACAACATGCGTACTCTGGGCGCCATGCCGCCCGAAAAGAAACGCCGTATCGCCAAAGAAACTCTCGAAATTTATGCGCCCATTGCTCATCGCTTGGGGATGAACGATTTGCGTTTGGAGTTGGAGGATCGCGGTTTTTATTCCATGTATCCGCTGCGCGCCACGCGTTTGCAAGCTGCGCTTAAAAGTGCGCGCGGCAACCGCAAAGAATTGGTTGAGCAGATTCAAACGGCGCTGGAAAAGCGTTTAACCAGCGAGAATTTAACCGCAATTGTGATTGGCCGTGAAAAGCATCTTTTCAGCATTTACGAGAAGATGCGCACTAAAAAGAAGTTTTTCAAAGAAATTATGGATGTTTACGCCTTTCGCATTATTGTGGATAGCGTGGACACCTGCTATCGCGCACTCGGTGTAGTGCACAACCTTTACAAGCCGGTCGCGGGTGAATTTAAAGATTACATCGCCATTCCTAAGGCCAATGGCTATCAATCGCTGCATACGGTTTTGGTGGGCATGCACGGTGTGCCCATTGAGGTGCAAATCCGCACCAAAGAAATGGATGAAATGGCTAATAGCGGTATTGCGGCGCACTTTCTCTATAAAACCAGCAGTAATGATACGGTCACTGCTAGCCACAGCCGTGCTCGCCAATGGGTGCAGGGTTTGTTGGAGATGCAACAGAATGCGGGCGACTCATTAGAATTTATCGAAAACGTTAAAATCGATCTCTTCCCCGATGAGGTCTATGTATTCACGCCCAAAGGTAAGATTGTGGAATTGCCTACGGGTGCCACGGCGGTGGACTTCGCTTATGCCGTGCATACGGATGTAGGTAATGCCTGTGTGGCCTGCCGGATTAATGGTCGTTTAGCGCCTTTGTCGCAACCTTTATTGAGCGGTCAGAAAGTTACTATCATGACCGCTCAAGGCGCGCAGCCGAATCCCAACTGGCTTAACTTTGCGGTATCTGGTAAGGCGCGCAGTGCAATTCGTCACTTCCTTAAAAATCAGCGTCATCATCAATCCATCGCATTGGGTCGTCGCTTGTTAAGCAAAGCTTTTAGCGATTTACAATTGAATTTCGAAAGCCTGAGCGAAGAGCAACAGCAAAAATTGCTCGCTGATACCAAAGTCGAGTCGCTGGATGCTTTGCTGGAAGAGATTGGTTTAGGTAATCGGATTGCCTCGTCGGTCGCAAAATTATTGAAGCCTGAGACTGATGTAAAAGTACGAGCCAGCAGCAATGCGCCCATTACGATTGATTCTGCCGAAGGCATGATGATCAGTTTCGCGCGCTGTTGCCGCCCTATTCCCGGCGACCCAATTATTGGTCACATTAGTTCTGGAAAAGGCTTGGTGATTCATCAAGATACCTGTCGCAATATTGCCGATTTACGCAATAGCCCCGAGAAAATTAGTCAGGTGAATTGGGCCGCGAATGTGAGCGGTGAATTCTTGGTGGATGTGCGCGTAGAAGTAAAAAGTGAGCGCGGCATTATCGCCACCATCGCCAACCGCATTAACGAAGAAGCGGGCAGTATTGAGCACATCAATGTACAAGAACGTGATGCACACAACAGCGTTATTAATTTATCCATTGGTGTGCAAAACCGCGTTCACCTCGCCAATATTTTGCGCCGCATTCGTTTGATGAGTTTTGTGATTAGGATTCATCGCAGTAAGAATTAACTGCTATTTTTTTTTTGAAATAAAAAAAGGCCTGCATCTTTGCAGGCCTTTTTCATTTTATCTATCGAGAGAACATCGCCAATTACAAGTAAGCTTTCTTAAAGGCTTCTTTCGATTGTTGAATGTAATTGCGCGTTTTGGTTGCATGCATTTCCCAGGCTTTGCGGTCATCCGCATTGCTGAAGGGGTTTTGGTCGGGTGAAATTGATTTATCAAATTTGTCGTAGAAAGTAATCATCGCCGAAGTAATTTGATTAAAGCGCTCTTTGTATTCTTGCAACTCATCAATATTGCTGTTCGCCTTCAACATAAATTGCACTAACTGTGCGTTTGAGGTCGAACGCGTTTGCACAGCTTCAGCCTGCTTCGCAAAACCTTCATTAATAACTTTTAATGCCGCGTTACGCACTTGATCGTCTTTACTCATAACGCGGTTAAAGTTTTCAGATTGTTTATCTTGACCGCCGTAAATTAAATAATCTTTTAAGTGCTTACTTAAATCTTTACGGAATCTATCCACTTCAGATTGAATATCCGCTAAGTCTTTATCCAAGCCGTTAGCCTTAGCTAATTCCTTTTCAATTTCGCCCAAAAACTTCTCGGCAGTTTGATAAGTATTTAAGCCATTTTTTTCCGCAAATTTTTGTGCTTCTTTGCTAACGCCAGCATTTTCGTAAGACGATTTTTCAAAGGTGGTTGCAACGATGGATTTAAAGGGCTCTGCAAATGCGGTGAAAGCGCCGGCGGTCACAATATTTAGCGAAGCAGTCGCAATATCACCAAATGGACGAATCAATGAATCCATACGGGTTTTCTGAATTGGCGAGGACACTTTTTTTACATCGTCGATAACACGCTTAAACGTTACATAGCCCAAAGGGTTGGCCATTTTGCTGCGCTCAGAGGTTGCGAGCACCAGCGAAATCGTTGAATAAATACCATTGGAATATTCAATGTATTGACGCTGAATTTCAATTTGCGAGGTGTAAGTGTCACCGAGTTTTTTCAAGGCATCCGTTTGCACTTGATAGCTTTGGTCATCGCGCAATTTTCCCATCACTTCATCGAATACTTGCTGCTGATTTTTTTGCAGCGCAGTGCTCAAGAGAATTCTATCTAAAGAAATATCGTCGATATTTAAAGTACCGCCAACAGACTCAATATCTAAGCGGATATATTTTTTGCCTGGGTCATCTACAGAGACGCGTTTAGCATGGTAGTCAGTATTGGGATGCGTGCCTTCCAATATCCCAACTTGCACCCAGCCAGCATCGTTGCTCAACGAACTGTTTACCAAAACTTTGATTTTGTAATTGGTAACAAGCGTTGAGGTGCGCAACCAAATTTCCATGGTGCCAGATTCGGCAACCATGCTTTTGGTACGAATTGAGGCTTCGTTTTCAACTTTAATGGAGTTGGTGCCGGAGTGCGCGTGGGTGGCGTCCACCTCAGCACCGTAAACCAGTGCCCATTTTTGCGATTCGCCTTCAAAATCGCTGGCGAAATTGGCTTGTTTGTCATCGGCAAATACCGAGGCGCAGACGGACAATAACCCGAGAGAGAAGAGTGGAGCGGCTAATCTTTTGGCGTAGGTCATGATAATCCTGTTAAACACATTGAACGCAGAGGTGAATCTTTCGTGAAACCCGCAGCAATTAAACTCATCACAGATGTGAGAATGTCGAGCAGACTATAGGGCGATCACAATGAACGCAATCTGAACACTGCTAAGGGCGCGGGCGCCCATAATATCGCGTATCGCCTAGGCTCGCAGGTGTTTTGGCTTGTTAAAGTTGCCCCCTAGCCCTAATAGCCAAGCTTCTCTATACTCGAACCCCTTGATTCCCGTATTTTCAGAGCAGATTTAAGGAACACCATGACCAATAAAGCCATTATCCACAGTGACAATGCTCCCGCTGCCATAGGCACCTATTCGCAAGCGGTAAAAGTGAATAACACCGTGTACTTGTCCGGCCAAATTCCACTCGATCCGGTCACTATGCAGTTAGTAGAAGGCGATTTTGCGGCGCAAGCGCATCAAGTGTTTAAAAATTTGCGCGCAGTGTGCGAAGCGGCGGATGGTGGTTTGAAAGATATTGTGAAGCTGAATATTTACCTGACTGACTTGGCTAACTTCCCGATTGTGAATGAAGTTATGGGCCAATATTTTCAAGCACCCTATCCCGCTCGTGCGGCGATTGGCATTAACCAGCTGCCCCGTGCTTCGCTAATTGAGGCAGATGGGATTATGGTTATTTAATCTTTTGTCATCACCCTCGATAGTTTGTTTGATCGCTGATACAAAAGAGAAATAGAGATTAGGTAATGTAGTAAGAACATAATTTTTTCTAAACTAAGAGTATTGATGTGATGGTAATGAAGCGATTTCTAGCGTCTAAAAGCGTTCGATTATTTTTAGGTTTTGCGGGACTGCTATTGGTAGTTGGTTGTGAAAAACAAGCTGAACCCACGGGAAATGCGACAGCAGTTTCATCTGCAGCGGTGGAGCCTTCGCCATCAGTGTCAGTAGAGACCTCCATAACGGCGACTCTATTGGTACCACTTGATAAAGCCGTCGTTGACGGAAATGACAATAACCCTTGTTTTTCTTGGTCGGCACCGGAGATGTCGAGCTTTGAGTTTTTTAATGTGGCAGTGTCAACAACCCCCAATTTCCCAGAGGGACGGTGGCTTTTTCATGGAACGAATGAAACATAAAAGTCCGTTTGCTGGAATGCAGGTGTGGGTTGGGAATCTAAAGGCAGTAATCCACCTGCCGCTGCTACTAAGCTAAAAGCTGGCGTTACCTATTACTGGCGTGTGGCTACTAGTAATGCGGGTAAAGCTACTTTCTCAGAGGTTAGAACATTTACCGTGACTGAGTCCGCTTCAAGCACAGACACTCAAGCAGCAAAATAAAGGTTATGAGTTCACGCCTAGGCTGCTGTGTAGTCTAGGTTTTTTTGGATAAGTCGCCTTACTTTTTGGCCGCAGGATTCGGCAAATCTGTAATCGTACCGCCTGCCAATTCCGCCGCTAGCCCCACAGTTTCATGTAGCGTTGGGTGGGCGTGAATCGTAAGGGCAATATCCTCAACACTCGCATTAAACTCTAGTGCTAAAGTTAGTTCACCTAATAATTCCCCCGCATGCACGCCTACAATTCCTGCGCCTAATAGCCGATCTGTAACAGGGTCAAAAATCAGTTTGGTTTTGCCTTCGCTACGACCTGAACTCAGCGCGCGGCCACTGGCTGCCCAAGGGTAAACCGCTGTTTTGTAATTGATGCATTTTGCTTTCGCTTCCTTCTCGGTTAATCCCACCCAAGCGATTTCAGGATTGGTGTAGGCGATTGAAGGAATCGCGAGCGGTGCAAATTCGTGTTTATGACCGGCGATAACTTCGGCGGCAGCATGGCCTTCGTGGCTGGCTTTGTGCGCGAGCATGGGCTGGCCAACTATGTCGCCAATCGCAAAAATATGTGGAACATTGGTTTGTAGATAACTATTTACAGCAATAAACCCGCGCTCATCCACTGTAACACCGGCTTTTTCAGCGGCGATTTTTTTGCCATTAGGCGTGCGGCCTACGGCAACTAACACCGCATCAAAGCTGCGCTCTTCAGCGGCGTTGCTGAATTTTACGAAAATGGCATCCGGCTTGGCGGTTACCGCTTCCACTTTGGTGGATAGCAAGAG
>CAUOQW010000085.1:0-7743 GCA_963506825.1 uncultured Cellvibrio sp. | reverse complement strand
TCTTTGAGCAGAACGCTGGATGAGTTGAATGTTTTGCGTGAACAGCAGATTACAGAGGCGCAATTGGCGTTAACAGCGGCGGAGCGAGTTAGAGAGGAGCAGGTGCATGAATTTGAGCAAGCTATTTCAACATTAAACGCTTTGCGTGAACAGCAGATCGCGGAGGCACAACAGGCATTAACTGTTGCGGAGCAGGTTCGGGAGACTCAGGTTCATGAGTTAGGGTTGGCTCTTTCAGAGTTAAATTCTGTACGTGAACAACAGCGAGAAAAATTTGAGGCAGATATATTGTTGTTACAACAGCAATTAGACATCGCCCAAGAAAATCTTATGGACCATGTGGCCAAATTAGACGCATTGCGTGAGCAAGAAGTAGAGCTTCATAACTATATCTCTAAGCGAGATCAACATGTATTGTTAATAAATGATCAGCTACAAATTGCGCAATCTAGCGTTATGCAGCAAATGGCGATGATAGAAGCTTTACGTGCTAATAATCAGTATTTGACTAGCTATATAGAGATGATTTTGCAAAGCCGTTCATGGAAAATCACACGCCCTATCAGAGTCGTCGTTCGGCTCTTGTCTCAAGGTTTGGGTGAATCAGATAAGCGCGAACTTTTGAGTCGGTTAAGAGGCATTAATCATAAGTTGCCTTACTCGCTGCAAAAATTAATGCGATGGGCGGCAAGAAAAGTTTTCCCCGGTTTGCAGTTTTCGCAATTAAGCCAACAATCGGTTTTGGTCACGCGTGATGCACAAACTGCTGAGCCATCACTTGCATTGGTTGATGTGCATGCATCGGTTACCTTGGCCTCTCCATCGGAACACGATATTTTTGTTTGGGGTGTAATCGATTGGCATTTTCGGCATCAGCGTCCTCAGCAAATTGCCCAAGCGTTGGCGCAAGAGGGCGATCGCGTTTTCTACATTTCATCTAATTTAATTCAAGCCAATACTCCAAGTTACGCGATTGAAGCTCTGGATGATTCTCAGCGTTTGTTTCAAGTTAATCTGTGCGTTAAAAACCCAGTGCCTATTTATCACCATGCGCCCTCGGCAGAAGTGCTAAATGATTTGCGCGCTAGCTTGGGTGCCTTTTTGGCTTGGACTGGCTCGCCGTTTTCAGTAAATATTATTCAGCATCCGTTTTGGCGGTTGTTAGCGGAGTCAGTGCCCAATAGCCGCTTGGTGTACGATTGTATGGATCACCATGAAGGGTTTGAAAATACCGGTTCGGAAATTATTGATTTAGAGCGTGCTTTATTCCGTGCGGCTGACCTTACCATAGTCACATCGGGTTGGTTAGATGACGCTATTGCAAAATATACCGATAGAAGAGTGCTTATCCGTAATGCGGGTGAATATGAATATTTTGCAGCGCAACCATCGTCAGTCTTTAAGGATTCCCAAGGCCGAAAAATAATTGGTTATTACGGTGCAATTGCTGAATGGTTTGATATTGAATTGGTCGCGCACTTGGCTACCGCATATCCGGACGCGCTTATTTTGTTAATTGGTGCCGATACTGTGGGCGCACAAGAATCGCTGGCACAATATAACAATATTCAATTTACCGGCGAAATACCTTACAAAAAGTTGACGAAATATCTCTACGCTTTTGATGTGTGTTTGCTGCCCTTCAGAGTCATTCCCTTAATTCTTGCAACCAATCCGGTGAAAGTATATGAGTATCTGGGTGCGGGTAAATCTGTAGTTGCAGTGGATGTTCCGGAAATAAAACAGTTTGGTAATTTGGTGAGAATTGGCAAAGATCAAAATGATTTTGTGGTTCAGGTGGGTGAAGCCTTAAAAGAGCTGCAAACAGAATTGTTGGTTGACGCTCGAAAAAAATTCGCATCTGAACAAACTTGGCATCATCGTGCGCGCGCTGTAGAGCAGGCAGTAAAAGGATTGAAACCGGCTAAAAAAGTGAGTGTGATTTTGGTTACTTACAATAATCTTGAATTAACCAAAGCCTGCTTGCATAGTCTGGATGCTTTTACCCAATATGAAAATTTGGAAATTATTATTGTCGATAATGCATCCGCTGATGAAACACCTGCATTCTTAATGGAGTGGGTTAAGCAAGGCGAAGGGCGCAAAATAGTGCTAAGTCCGGATAACACCGGTTTTGCAGCTGGCAACAATATGGGGCTTAAAGTTGCTACAGGTGATTATCTGGTATTGTTGAATAACGATACCTATGTAACACCGGGTTGGGTGTCTGGCTTATTGAAACATTTGGAACGCGACGCCAGCATAGGTTTAATTGGTCCAGTAACGAATAATATTGGTAATGAGTCGCGCATTAATATTGCTTACAGCAATATGGAAGAAATGCATGTTGCTTCGCGAGAATATACTCTTCGTAATTTAGGGCACTTGACGCCTTTGCGTACGGCCGCGTTTTTCTGTGTGATGATGTCGCGTGCGACCTATGAAAAAATTGGTTTGCTGGATGAAGCATTCGGTATTGGCTTTTTTGAAGATGATGATTATTGCCGACGAATAGAACAAATTGGATTAAAAGTAATGTGCGCTGATGATGTATTTATTCACCATCATTTGTCGGCCTCTTTTAATAAATTAAAAGTAGAGACTCGCCAAAAATTGTTTGAAACCAATAAGGTGACATACGAGAAAAAGTGGGGCGAATGGGTGCCGCATCAATATCGTCCTGGCGTTCATTGATTATGAGTGGTGTTATGAAAATTATATGTGTTGCCGGTACGCGTCCAGAAGCCATTAAAATGGCTCCTGTTATTTTAGAGTTGAAAAAAAATCCGGCATTTGATGTGCGTGTTTTAGCAACGGCCCAGCATCGCCAAATGTTAGATCAGGTTTTTGAAGTTTTCGGTATAGTGCCTGATATTGATTTGGATATCATGCAGCCCAATCAATCCTTGCCGACCTTGACTGCACGATTATTAATAAAGCTCGATGAGGTTTTGCAGTTAGAAAAGCCCGATGTGGTTTTGGCGCAAGGTGATACCACAACTGTAATGACAGTTTCTCTCGCATGTTTTTATTTACGGATTCCTTTTGGCCATATTGAAGCGGGTTTGCGTACGTGGGATATGCAGAATCCATTTCCAGAAGAAATGAACCGCGTAATTGCCGGTCGTTTAGCACAATGGCACTTTGCACCTACGCCCAGCTCGCGTAGTAATTTATTAACTGAGAATGTTGCAGACGAAAAAATTTGGGTCACTGGTAATACTGTGATCGATGCGTTGCATTCTGTTTCAGCAGAACATTTGCCTTTAGATTTACCGCTCGATGCTGGTAAGCGTTTAATTTTAGTCACTGCACATCGCCGTGAAAATTTCGGTGAGCCTTATCGTGAAATTTGTCGCGCAGTAAAACACATCGCCGATAATAATTCAGATATACAGATTTTATATCCGGTTCACCCTAATCCTAATATTCAAGCAACCGCCTATGAGCTTTTGGATGGGCACCCGCAAATTATTTTGTGCCCACCTTTAGACTACTTGCCTTTTGTTGCTGCCATGCAGCGCGCGCACATTATTTTGAGTGATTCTGGTGGTGTGCAAGAAGAAGCGCCCGCTTTAGGTAAACCGGTATTGGTTTTGCGCTGTGAAACTGAGCGACCAGAAGCTGTGGATGCGGGTGTAGTGAAATTAGTTGGGCCACACTTTGATGCTATTGTGACTGAGTGTCAGCTCTTGCTGGATGACGAAACTGCATACCGCGCAGTTGCGCGCGGCGTTTCACCTTATGGCGATGGTAAAGCGGCTGAGCGAATTCACCAAGTGCTGCGCGAGTATGCGGCGCAATGCGGTTAATTTATCTAGCACCTTTAGCATGGTCTAGTTTTGCCCAGCGCCCACATATGTTTGTGCGCTGGTTTCATGAAAAATATCAATGCCCTGTGTTGTGGGTCAATCCTTATCCTACGCGCTTTCCTCAGCTAAATGATTTCAAGCGATTGGGTGTTGCGCCTGATGTATGTGCAACGCCCATTCCTAATTGGTTGGATATAGCTTCGCCAAAAAGCCTCCCGGTTGAACCTCTACCAGGTTCACAGTTCGTAAACTCATTGCTCTGGTCACCCTTACTAAAACGTCTGCAGCAGTTTGCTGTACAAGATGACACTTTGTTAGCTATTGGTAAGCCTTCTGCGCTTGCGCTAAAGGTCTTGGATGCGTTACCAAGTTGTAAAAGTTTTTACGATGCTATGGATGATTATCCGCAGTTTTATCGTGGCTTGTCGCGCTCCACTTTTTTACAGCGAGAACAAAGCGTTGTTCAGCGCGTTACTGCTATGGCAGTTTCATCAACACACTTGCATCAGCATTGGTTGTCGTGCCGTAGTGATGCGCAATTGATTCGCAATGGTTTAATGCCGGATTATTTTTTGCCGCCGGTCTCGTGCCGGATAAATTCACAACAGCCAATATTTGGGTATGTGGGGACGATTGCTCATTGGTTTGATTGGGATTGGATCATTAATCTTGCAAAATTATTCCCCACTGCCTGTGTGCGTTTAATTGGCCCCTGTTATGTTTCTGTGCCAGCGAACTTGCCAAGTAATATTGAATTACTTCCTGCTTGTGATCACGCTACAGCTATCGAAGCCATGAAGTCTTTTACTATTGGGTTGATTCCGTTTCGGTTGGATCAGCTAACTGCGAGTGTGGATCCTATAAAGTTTTATGAGTACCGTGCGCTTGGAATTCCCGTTGTAGCCACCGCTTTTGGTGAGATGTTGCAGCATCAAATTCAGGCAGGTACTTTCTTGAGCCGATCAGAAAATGATATTGCTAATCCTATAAGTACTGCACTGGCTTATAAGGATACAGATGAGCAACGAATGACTTTTGTAGCAGAAAATTCGTGGGCGGCGCGTTTTGATAAGTTGGTGCTCTGAAGCTGAGCACCATAAGTTTTGTGAAATGATGGGAAAGTCAATGGAAAGAAATTGGCGCACCCAGCAGGGTGAAGCGAATGTTTACAACGCGTAGCGATGTGTGAAGCTGAACGCCATGAGTTCTGCGAAATGGCAGGCACTCCAATGGGAAGACAATGAAATTGGCGCCCAGCATCCTTTGAATAGTGGTTCTATCCTATTGAATAATAATGTTTTGTTGGTTGTGTGTTTTGCTCTGTACTCACTGCCATACTCACAAATGAATTTATTGTGCCGTAAATATTTTATTTTCGGGCGCAATAAATAGCCCCAATATTCAGCAACTTAAGCTTAAAGTATTGCTTTTGTGGTGATGCTAACTTGTCGGCTAACACCCTTTTTGCCCGTGTTTTACCCGTATTTACGGTGGAATAAGGGTGTCGCTAATATGTCTTAAAACACCCTATGGGGTGGCGTTTGCGTTCTTAATCCATGTAAGCCGCTTATGCCATTGCGCTGCAACATTCTCAAAAGTCTTTGAGGTGTCCACGGGTTGCCACGGCTTGTGCTGTAGCCAAGGGTGTTTAGTTGCGTAGCGGCTTTTTCATAACTTGGTGTGCGCGGGCTGCTAATCAGTATTATTGTTTTCAGCATATCAATGGTTCTTTGGTTTCCGTATTTTTGCCGCAATCTTTTCATGTGTGTTCTCTCAAAAATTTAGCTGTAGTCATCGGTCAATTTTGCTTTTGGTTCATGGTGTTGCGTTGTGTCCCTCCCTCCTTAAATCGATAGGGCAAATACCTTAATTTTCTATTTCACTCAATGGGTTGCGGAACAAGCTTGTCGATTAATATTTAATGATGTTTAGGGTTCCATACTGCTACATCCCTGTAGTTCATACTAACTAGAGAGTCTGCTTTAGGCGTGCTTACTTGGTTACTTAATACGTTGTATTTATTGCACGTACTTGAATTTGCTTGAATGCCTTGCTGCGTGCGGGTTTGCGCGGGTTCCTTGTCGGTAGTGCTTGTCGGGCTGTTGTCGGAGGCTTGTCGGAAAATTGTCGGAGGCTTGTCGGAAAATTTAGCCACACTAAACGCGCTAAGCAGTTCGTCATAGCTTATTGAAAATGGCTTGATGGTTTCTTTTTTTATGCGGCCATCGCTACCTACTTGACCAAGAATCAAAACGGTTTTTAACTTGCCCATGCATTCGTGAAAGGTGGATAGCTTTTGAGGTAGTAGCAAACCGAGTTTTAGCCAGTAGCAAGTGAATGCAAATTTATTAGTAACTCTGAATTGTCCCTTGGGTAGTTTGCCGCCTTGCTTGCCGTGTTTGGTTGTGCGCAATCGCGTGAGTTCGGCATTAAAAAAAACCGAACACATTTCCCCATTAACCACATTGGCATAGCTTAGCAGCACACCCTCAAAGCCTTTCACACCAAAGCGACCTGTTGAATAGCTTTGGTATTGCAAAATGGATTTGCCAAGCACTACGGAAATTTCGTTGTAAAAATTTGCTTGGTTCTTGGGAATAAAATCGTCCGGTACTGGTTCGCTACTGCTAGAGCGCACAACAAAGCATCCTTGCTCTATTGCTACATAATGCCCCTTGGCGAGAATGGCTTTAATTGTCGCGGCCATTGCAATCACTCGCGCTAAGCTCGCCATCTAGCGGTTTAACCTTGATTGTTTTAAAAGTTGCGCCTAGTGGGTTGTGATCGACACAATCAAAGCGAGTTACTTTTTCGCGCGCCTCACTCTCGCTGTGTGCAATCACTGTGACCATGTGGGTTTTACATTCTTCAACTTCAATTAGGTAGCGATTCATTGCACCACCTCGCCATCTAAATTTAATTCAAGTTGTGGTTCAGCTTTCACGGTGATTGGTTCTAGGTACCAACCGTGTGATTTGTTGCGCTGCGTTTTTACGCGTTTAATGATTCGCCAACCCAAAGGTTCAATGCGAGGATTTAACCTTTGTGATGCGTTGTGATGGTTGTTTGAGTCCACGCCATGCTGTGATATCTCATGAGTTGGTATGCCTTGATTTTCCCACACTATTTGCAGCCATTTTGAATAGCTTGTGCCGTGGCTTGCGTTGATTAATTCTTGTAATATGTCTTTGTCGTTAGTGGTGGTGCCCGTTGGGGTGCTGCCTCTTTTTTTCATTATTGCTCGCTCCCTTCTTTGCTTAAATCATCCAAAAGTTTTTGAATGTCAGAAAGCTTCCAAGCGGTAGTTTTTGCACCGAGCTTAACTCCCTTTGGCGCTTTGCCAGTTGCTACCCATAGCCACCAAGTTGAGCGGCCAATAGGCAATAGATTAAGAATTTCGGGGAGCCGTATGTATGCGGATTGGGATAGGTTGTTTAAAGCTGTGTTGTGCATGGTAAAACTCCAGTAGCCTTGTTTGGAGTTTTAATGCTACGTGTGAGAAAAATCGTTGTTATTTTCTCACAAATAATATTTAGCAAATATGTGAATTATTTATGATGCGCAGCGTTCAAAAGCAAAGAAGCCCAACTTTTTAGTTTTTTTGGTGGCATTTCTTCATATTCAGGGCGAAATTTTTTAATGTAACTCTTTTTGTGGCAGCGAGTGTATTGGCACCTTAATACCTCTGCTCTATCTGAAATTGCGTCTGTAGCGTCCCTTTCTTCGATAAAATCAATCCATTCTTGGTCTTGTGATAGTTTTTCGGCTGCGCCTTCAATTGTCTTATGTGTCTTGATCAGTCTTTCCATTTCAATAACTAAGATAGTTTCTATCCTTTCAGTCCATTTGGCTTTTCTGCCTTTCTTGGGTGGTGGTGGAAATAGCTCGCGCGCGAGTTCAATTGATAAAAGCATGAAATGATTTGGGTCAT
>CAUOQW010000084.1:0-7753 GCA_963506825.1 uncultured Cellvibrio sp. | reverse complement strand
GTCGCGAGTTCGAGTCTCGTTTCCCGCTCCAAGTTTTTTCTCCTATTTATACCTACTCTTTCTAGTGAATTCGTCTTCCGTGACGATTTTGTTGATTCAATGCAATCCCATGCTGCGTAATCGTGCTTTTTCATACGAAAAGGCTTCATTGTTCTCTTTTGCATTCTCACGCTGTTCATCGAGCTCTTGAAAAATACGAATTTCTTCGTCGGGCATATAGTGCAGGCAATCTCCGCCAAAAAACCATAATAAATCTCTAGGCACAATCGGCATGAGATGCGGGTAGGCTGCTACAATTCTGCAAAGTAAATGCTGCCCTTGAATTAAAAGATTGCTACCCCCAACATTAGGTAAACTCATTAGCGCGAGTAAAAAATCTTGATCTTCTTGGCTGGTATCCTCAAGACAAAAAGGTGGTTGTACTTTTATCTGTTCTATTAATGCTGATAATAAGCCCATGTGAAATTCAAAATAGGCCTTATCTAACTCATTGATTGTCATAGCTCTAAAATCTCGCGTGTAAATTAACATTTGCCATTCTGAATGGTCACATTCCCTAATATCTGAGTAAGAGGCGCCATGTCCGCAGCACTTTCTATTCGCAACCTCACTAAAGTTTACAATAATAAATTGGAAGCTTTAAAAGGCATTTCGCTGGATGTAATGCCAGGTGATTTTTTTGCCGTGCTGGGACCAAACGGGGCAGGTAAGTCTACCACAATCGGTATTATCAGCTCGCTCGTGCGTAAAACTGCTGGCGATGTAGAAATTTTTGGTGTGAATATAGATACCGATTTTTCTCAAGCTAAAAAGTTCTTGGGTGTTGTTCCGCAAGAATTTAATTTTAGTATGTTTGAAAAGGTGGAGGATATTGTTTTACAGCAGGCGGGTTATTACGGCTTGTCGCGCGAATATGCGAAAGCTCAGGCCGAAAAATATTTAAAAAAACTCAACTTGTGGGATAAACGCGATACTCCAGCGCGCATGCTATCGGGCGGTATGAAGCGGCGCTTAATGATTGCGCGTGCATTAGTGCATGAGCCTAAGTTGTTAATTCTTGATGAGCCTACAGCGGGAGTTGATATTGAATTGCGTCGCTCCATGTGGGACTTTTTGCGTGAAATTAATGAAGCCGGCACAACCATTATTTTAACCACCCATTATTTGGAAGAGGCCGAAAGCCTCTGCCGCAATGTGGCCATTATCGACAATGGCTTATTGGTAAAAAATACGAGCGTTAAAAATTTGCTGCAGGAGCTACATAAGGAAGTTTTTATTTTCGATACGGCAGAAAATTTGCCCCTTAACTTTGCTATTGATGCCTTTGATATCAATATTATTGATCAGCATTGCTTTGAGGTTCAAATAGAAAAAGGGCAGACTTTAAATAGCGTGTTTGAAGTTTTAAGTAAAAAAAGTATTTCTGTTATCAGTATGCGCAATAAAGCCAATCGTTTAGAAGAAATGTTTATTTCCATGATTGCCCAGTCAGTTGTTAATAAGGAGGGGCAATAATATGGAATTTAAAGAACAGTGGATTGCTTTTTTAACTATTCTCCGTAAAGAAATTAAGCGCTTTACACGTATTTGGGTGCAGACACTTTTGCCACCTGTAATCACTATGGCGTTATATTTTGTGATTTTTGGGAAATTAATCGGCAGCCGAATTGGTGATATGGGTGGTTTTAGTTACATCCAGTTTGTGGCACCGGGTTTAATTATGATGGCGGTGCTAACTAACGCTTACGCGAACGTGGTTTCATCATTTTTTAGCGCAAAATTTCAGCGTAGTATTGAAGAGGTTTTAGTTTCGCCGACACCGAATTATGTGATTCTGCTTGGTTATACCATGGGTGGTGTTGCGAGAGGTTTATGCGTAGGCCTGCTGGTGACCATTATGTCGCTCATGTTTACTGACTTACATATTCATAGTTGGTCCATCACCTTTATTATTGTTTTGCTTACATCCATGCTTTTTTCGTTAGCGGGTTTTATTAATGCGGTGTATGCCAATACCTTCGATGATGTATCCATAGTGCCTACCTTTATTCTCACCCCTTTGACTTATTTCGGTGGCGTTTTTTATTCAATCACTATGTTGCCAGAAATTTGGCAAGATATTTCGCGATTAAACCCAATACTTCATATAGTGAATGCATTTCGCTACGGCCTTTTGGGCGTGAGCGATATTAATATTGTTCATGCAATACTAGGGTTAACTCTTAGTGTAACTATATTGTTTGTGATTAGTTTACACCTACTAAAAACTGGCAAGCGCTTGCGCGCTTAATGAGATATTGAATGACACATTCTATTGATGCGAGCCCTTTGGGGCAGAAAACGGCTTATATCTCTCGCTATGATGCAAACTTGCTATTTCCTATCGCAAGAAGCGAATCTCGCAAGGCGTTGGGTATTTCCAGTGATTTATCTTTTTACGGTTACGATATTTGGACAGGATATGAATTGTCTTGGTTGAACAGCAAGGGTAAGCCAGTGATTGCGGTCGCAGAATTTAAAATCCCTTGTGATAGCCCCTGCATCATTGAATCTAAGTCTTTTAAGTTGTATTTGAATTCATTTAACCAAACTAAATTTTCTAGCATGGATGATGTCAAAAATACTTTGTTGAAAGATTTGTCTGCTGTTGCTGGTGGTGAAGTTGGCGTTGATCTTCAGCGTTTATCTAATTCAAATTTACTGGTTGATGTAACTTACGATGCATTATGCCTTGATGAGTTGGATATTGATGTGGATGCATATCATCCTGATCCTTCGCTATTGACGGCAGATGCTTCTGAGGAAGTTGCAGAGGTTTTGTGTAGCCACTTGCTGAAAAGCAATTGCCCGGTAACGGGGCAACCGGATTGGGCGACTTTGTTTGTTGAGTATTCTGGAGCAAAAATAGATCATGAGAATCTGCTGCGCTATGTCATTTCATTTCGCGAGCATCAAGATTTTCATGAGCATTGTGTGGAGCGGATTTTTGTAGATTTGCTGCGTACTTGTAAGCCCAGTAGACTTTCGGTGTATGCGCGCTACACACGACGTGGTGGTTTAGATATAAATCCTTTTAGATCAACTGAGTTAGATGCTACAGCCAGTGTGGGGCGTTTGTTAAGACAATAATGCGAGTCTTATACAATAACTTTATCACGCAATCTGCCGGCAGCTTTTTCAAGCGACTCGATGACTTTTTCTTTATCGTAATTGCGAATTTTTTCGATATCCAAATACATCGAGAAACCTTCTGCTCGATCTTCAAAATAACTTTGATTTTTGCCAAGGTCTTTGCGCAAATCTGCTACTTGGTAAACTTTAACGGGCAGGGCAAAGCCTTTTACTTGAATCTCGCCTTTATCGCGACACATGATAGTGTCTTTACAAAGCGACCAAGTTTCGTGCGAAATTAATATTTCATCGGGCTCAGCTGCCGACTCCAAGCGGCTAGCTAAATTCACTTGGGTACCAAGCACTGTATAGTCAAGGTGGCTTGATGTACCAAAGGTACCTACAGTGCAGTAGCCAGTGTTGATGCCCATACGAATTTGCAAAGGTTTTTTAATTCCTTGATTAAACCATTCTAATTGCAGTGAGCGCATTTTCTTTTTCATGGCTACAGCCATGGATACACAACGAATACAATCTGCTTTTACGCCTTGGCTATTGCTATCACCAAACAGCACCATAATGGCATCACCCATAAATTTATCGATGGTGCCGCCATGTTGGGTGACGATTTTAGACATTTCCGTTAAATAATGATTGAGCAGCTCATTTAGGGCCTCTGCTTCAATTTCTTCTGCTAATTGGCTGAAATCTTTAATGTCTGAAAAAAAGATACTAATTTTCTTGCGCTCAGCTTGTAGCGTCTCATCTTTGCCTTGGTTAATTGCTTTCCAAACGGTAGGCGGGAGATAGCGTGAGAGTTTATAGGCGCGGATTTTATGCCATTTTTGTTCGTTTTCGAGTTGCTTTTGAGATATCGACAGCTTGTGAAAACGCTGATGCATATAAATCGCATAAACCAAAAAGTAAGTTGCAATACCAATTAAACTGGAAAGACTTATTTCTACACTGGTTGAGAGTACAAAGTTAGGGGCGTGGAATATAAAACTTACTAATACGCCTACCGCAAACGCGGAGTTGTCCTCCATCAACTTTCGTGTGCCGCCACTGATTAGTGCGTTGAACTGAATCATGGTAAGGAACAATACGCAGGGTAAAACGCTAAAATTAGTGAAGCTTAGCACCAGACCTATCAGTCCGGCATCCACATAGGATAACCAGCGGGAGGTTTTGGCTAAAGTGTCGGCAGCTTGTTTATGTGTGAAGTAGTAGGTTCCATAAGCGTATATTAACAAGCCAATAATCGTTGTTACGTAGAGTGGGCTAATATTTGACCAAGAAACATATGATGCAAGGGTTCCAGCGGCGGCAAAACAAATAAGTGTGCGAAAATAATATTGTTGCTGCGGTGATTCAGCTTGTAGCTGAGAAGGTTCTTGCTTGCTGGTCATGTGTGAGGCCTAGTAAGACATGTTGTGTTATTTTAAGACATGCTGTTATTTTAAGGAGTAGCGTTTAAAGCGTTACTGGCACATTAAACGTTTTTTTGCCTGAAATGTCCATGTTCCATAAAGTCTAAAAAGTGTTACTCAAAATGGATAATTGACTTTGGTGTTATTAAAAATCTCAATCTTGTCAGATTATCTTAACCAAGCTTCAGCTCAAGATATCTTTCTTCAAGTTCTGCATATTGTTTCTTCAAATCACTTAATTCAGATTGAATCTTTTTCACTTCAGGCGCTGCTTCCCCTGCTGTCGATTGAGCCTTTGCAGGCGCGGCGCGCAAATTTTGCTTCAGTGAGTCATTTTCCTCTTCAAGCTGATGGATACTGTTAACTAAATCTTTGCTCTCTAAGGTGAAGCTATGCAATGCATTCTTAATTTGCTGATTCTCTTCGCTTATTGCACTGGTTTCATGCAGTGATCTCTCTTGAATGGATATTTCCTCGTGCGCCTTCGCAAGTTCGTCTTCAAGGAGTTGAATGCAGGTCTCCGATTCCGTTACAAAACGTATTTGACGCTGAAGTTGTTGTTGTAGCTCTTGGATGACAAGTTCTTTTTCTTCGGCAGTAGTGGCACTTATTAACTTTCTTTGCAAATCATTAATAATGCGATGTTGATCCGCTGCCACGTTTCGCAGTTTCACGATTTCCTCTGCCGCGCGCGGATCTTGGCGTGTTATGTTAATGACTTTATGTTGATTGAATGAATCTGGATTTTGAATGACTTGGGTAATATTTTGCTGAATGCTATCGTAAACCCCGTGATAATTTTCAAGCACATTATTAAATGCTGCGCGGTCCTCTACGCCTTCGGATAAAGCTAGCAATTGTGCGTAATAATCTTGCGCATTAGCTTGTGCATCCGCCCATTGTTTCTCCATATCAAAAAATAGACGTTTAAATTTTTCCAAGTTTTCAATACGTTTTTTTGCGGTTTCCAGTTCGCTTACAAGTTCAGGGTTAAATTCGCCTTGAGGGGAGGAGAGCAAGGGTTCTAGTGCTTGTTGAAAAATGTTCCAGTATTCTGTGGTGCCTCTATCCTCGGTTGTTCCTAGCTCTTCTGCGCGCAAAAAAGCATAACGCAAGGCGAGAATACGCTGTAAGAGTGGGCTATCGGCTGGGGGCTCTAATGCTATGTCTTGATCGGGTGAAAATACGGCAAATTGTGCAGAGGTTGCATCCAACTCTTCATTCAAATAATTTTTGTAGTTTTGGGGTGGGGTTGGAGCTGGTGCAGCATCAGCAGGCTTGGGTTGTGATTCCAATAACGCTAAAAGTTTTTCTTGTTGGCGGCGAATCAAAGATTTTAACTTGCGAGAGTGCACAAAAAAAATCACAGTACAAACGAGCAGTACTATGATAATTTCCGCCGCGACAAAGATAATGGCGTTAGGTACCTGCATGGATTGGGCTCATTATTTGGTTATTCGCTATTTTTAATGCGTTTACATCGGCATCCTTTCTATTATGGTACAGACTTTAACGATATACGAATTTAGCAGTTATAAAAGCAAGGGGTAATACATGCGAGTTGTGAGCCAAGAGGCTTTGCGGGTTATACAAAATAGAGTGTCCATCACCAAGCTAATTGAGCCTGCGCCTAATTACATGGATTTATTAGAGGTTTTTAAGGCGGCGGCTAGAGCTCCAGATCATGGCAAGCTGCAGCCTTGGCGATTTATGGTAATCGAAGGAGATGGCTTGGAGTTATTGAGTCGTATTTTTTTGGCTGCATTGGCTAAATCAAATCCAGGCATATCACCCTCTGTGGTTGAAAAGACCAAGAATATGCCGTTTAGAGCACCTATGATCATTGTGGCAGTAGCCAAATGCCAAGAGAGTTCTAAGGTACCAAAACAGGAGCAAATCATTGCCTGTGGTGCGGCGACACAAAATTTGTTAAATGCTCTTTTTGCACTCAATTACGGTGCTGTTTGGCGTACTGGGGATTTAGCCTACGATAAGCATGTGGCTCAGTCCTTGGGTTTGGTTGAGTCAGAAGAAATAATTGGCTTCATATATGTAGGAACTCCAGCACTGGAGATTCCTGAAGCGCCGCAGGTTGATGCGGCCAGTATTTTTAGCGCATGGCCTGCTAATTAATATTGCCTTTTATTAACGGCTTGTGTACATTTCGCGCCCTTGCATAGGGCAGTCAAGAAACTATGCAAATTCCCCCGTATATCTAAGTAGGATTGTTAGGAGTACGGCGGTATAACTTGGTGAGGTGTCCGAGTGACCCGAGCCGGAGTGAAACGGAGACAACGCCCGAAGGGCGGTAACGAGCGCGCCGCGTGCTCAAGCAGGATTAGCTAAGAGCACGGTGTTATAAAATTGGTGAGGTGTCCGAGTGGCCGAAGGAGCACGCCTGGAAAGTGTGTATATCGCAAGGTATCGAGGGTTCGACTCCCTCTCTCACCGCCATTTTGCTGTAAGCGTGTGTTCTTATCTGAATTAGGCTGTAAAGTATTCAGATTGATTGTTTTATGTATTCCATTGATTTTAAACGCATTATTTTAGAAAAGTTTTTTGAAAAATCTAAATTAGTGCTTGACGATGAAGTATCAGACCAATAGAATGCGCGCCTCAACAACGCACTCATAGCTCAGCTGGATAGAGTACTCGGCTACGAACCGAGCGGTCGGAGGTTCGAATCCTCCTGAGTGCACCATATAAAACAAGGGGTTAGCTAAACAGCTAGCCCCTTTTTTTATTCTAGGGGTAAAACTCTGGGGTAAAACTTTTTATCTTGTCGCATCCACCTGCTGTAGTTTCCTGATATAAATCTGTCTAGCCTTTTCTGACTTGTGGCCGCTGTGGTGCTCTGTGTGGTCGCTCACGCCTTTGGCTTTTAGGTCGTGAAACTTAAACCCTTCTTCAAGCTTTAGTTGTTGCTCTTCAATTTCCAGCCCTACGGATACCGCTTTTTCCATCACGCGTTGCCAGGCGCTATCGAATGCATTTTTTTGTATTTTTAATCCTTTGCTGTCGTGCAGTAAGTATGCGCCAGTAATTGGGGTGGGTGCATTGGCGTTGATTGCCTTTGCGGAATTTATGGCGTCCTGCAATCGTTTTGAGAGGCGTGTTAGTTCGCCTAGGGAGCCTTTCCCGCGCACAATGCGAATGTAGCCATCTTTGATATCGCTGTGCTTTAAATTGCGCACTTCTGAGCAGCGCAGGCG
>CAUOQW010000083.1:0-7790 GCA_963506825.1 uncultured Cellvibrio sp. | reverse complement strand
CCCAGCCTCCCCCTCCACGAAGGGGATTAAGTGCACCCCCTCCCAACCTCCCCCTTGAAAAGGGGGAGGGGCTTGACTCCCTGCTTGCGATGGCAATGCAGTTTGCGACAAAGCCTGTCCGAAGCTCGGCCTACTCCTGCCTTTCGTGGAGGGGGAGGCTGGGAGGGAGTTTCTTTCGGCGAACAAAAAATATCCACCATACCCACTTGCCAGCTGTGTATATCTGTATATACACTGTGCATATCAACTATATACAGATAGAGGTGTGCGTGACCGACGAGTTGTTTCTCTCGCAAAACGATAGCCGCCCCATGTACTTGCAAATCATGGCGCAAATTAAACAGAAGGTTCGTGTGGGCGATTGGCCTGCAGGGCACCCTCTGCCTTCCATTCGCGAATTGAGCGCGGCGACCAAAGTCAGTGTGATTACGGTCAAGCGCGCTTATACCGAGTTGGAAGCCGAAGGTGTGATTGTGACTCAGCCGGGGCGCGGTTCGTTTGTGACTGGCGCGACGGATATGCAGAGCGAACTTGCTCGAATCGAACTGACCAAACATGTAGATGGAGTGATTGATAGTGCACAGCTATTGGGCTTGGATGAGAGCGAGATAATTGCGCTTATTCAACACGCAATTGCCGAGCGCAAACAGCCATAACAATTTTATTGGGACATTAAGATGCAAAACGCTTTTGAACTGAAAAATGTAAGCAAGCGCTATTCTGAGTTTTATTTGGAAAACCTCAGCCTGCAATTACCTGTCGGCCAAGTGATGGGTTTGGTGGGGGTGAATGGTGCGGGCAAATCTACGACCTTGCGGTTGTTGATGGGATTAATTCAGCCAGACACTGGCAGCGTGGATGTATTGGGTTATCGCTTACCTGAACAGCAAGTGCTTGCGAAACAAAATATTGGTTTTGCCTCTGATGATATGCGCCTCTATAAAACCGAAAATCTGCGCTGGCATATGCATTTTATTCAATCCATTTTTCCGTCGTGGGATGCACCCTACGCCGAGCATTTGTTAAAAGTGTTTGATTTAAATGCAGAGCAAAAATGTAAAGGTTTTTCGCACGGCCAACGGGTTAAAGCCTGCTTGTTATTAATTTTAGCGCGCAAGCCAAGGTTGGTTATTTTGGATGAACCTACTACGGGTTTAGACCCGGTTGCGCGCGAAGAAGTCTTATCGGAATTAGCGGAAATTTTGCGTGATGAAGATCGCAGCGTGTTGTTCTCCTCTCACAATACGCAAGATATTGAACAGCTATCAGATTCCATTACCTTTTTGCACAAGGGTAAATTATTAGATTCGCAAGATAAAGAAACGTACCTAGATCGCTGGCGGAGAATTGTGTGTACGGGCGATATAAAATCTTCTGGCTTGGGCATTGATTGCATAACCGATATTAAACGCAATGGCTCGCTCAATGAAATTATCGTCAATCAATATGATGATTCGATTATTACCCAATTAAGTGTGCAGGGTTTGAATGTTTCCAGCGTTGATCGTATGTCACTTGAAAAAATATTTGTCGCCAATGTGAGAGCAGGAGCAAAAGCATGATCCACAGTTTGAATGTTCCCTTAATAAAAATTTTGATTAAAAAAGATTGGTACCTTACCCGAAAGCTTATGGCTATCTATGTGGGAGGGAGTATTTTTGCATTAAGTTTTATTGGTTTGGGTGAATGGCAATTTGTTATGGGTGCCACTTTGTTAATGTCTATGTTGATAGGCATGGCGAATCATCTTGTGACCATCACTATTATTAATGAACGAAAAGAACAAACTTTGCCCTTTATTATGAGTTTACCCATTTCGCCAACGGATTATGCGGTTGCTAAATTAATTGCGAACAAAAGCTTATTTTTTATTCCTTGGTTAGCCATTTTAATAATGACTATCGGTGTTTTCACATTCTCTGCTATTCCCGATGGATTAATTCCGTTAAGCACCATTTTATGTAGTTATCTTTTATTAAGTTATTGCTTAGTGTGGGCAGTAGGTATGATAGTTGAAACAGAAGGTATTGTTATTCTGGTTATGGTGGTTTTGAATTGTTTAATCGGCCCGTTGATTTATATCTTGGGTTCAATCAAAGATATTTCCAGATATTTTCAAAGCGCTACGCAAGTATGGAATACGGCATCTATAAGTGTATTGCTGCTTGAGTTTTTCTTGATTATTGCATCTTTGACAATTGCTTTTTATTTGCAGGCGCGCAAGAAAACGTTTCTCTGAACCAATTACTTCTAAAAAATCATAACTGATTTTTAAACGATTCTAATTATACCTATCAATTCGGTGGTCACTATGAACTCCACGGCTGAGTCACGCCTGCAAGATTTTCCTGTGTCAAACACACGTTTACACTATATGGATAACCTGCGCGCCATAGCGATGCTCGCGGGTGTGTTCTTTCACGGAGCTTTAGCCTACAGCCCAATGTTGCATAGTATTTGGCCATCGGCGGATGCACAGCAATCACAGCTGGTCGATTTAATATCGTGGTTTACGCATTTGTTTAGAATGCCGCTGTTTTTTCTGATCGCTGGATTTTTTGTTGCCTACCTCGTACAAAAACGCGGTATGGAGGGTATGTTAAAAAATCGTGCGCTGCGAATTTTATTGCCGTTAATAATTTTTCTACCGCTGTGTATCTGGGCCGTGATTGGGCCGCTCTTATCAGCCGTAGCCAGAGTACAAGCAAAATCACCGGTTATGGAAATGATTGTGACTGCTATGGCTAATCCCGGTACGCCACCACCACCGCCCACCACTATGCATTTATGGTTTTTATACAATTTGGTTTTCTTTTGTGTCTTTACGTGGGTTTTACATTATGTAAATTGGCAATGGCTGCGCGCTTATTTTAAGCGCGTAACGCCAGCGGTTTTTCTTGCCATATTTCCGCTTTTACTGGTTCCTGCCTTGCTGTCGGTTGTAGCGCCTCTGCCTGCACCCGACAGTTTTTTACCGCAGTTGTGGTCGTTCGGTTTTTTCGGGTTGTTTTTCGCGCTGGGTTATTGGGTTTTTAGTACAGAACATTTTATTGATCTCTTTAAAGCTTATGGTTTTATCTTATTGGTAATGAGTGTGGGGCTCTATGTTATTTTTTATTGGCTGATTCCCAAACATTTCATTATCGGGCCTTCGCCATTGGTATTCTGGAAAAAATTAGTAGTGGCTTTGTGCGAAGCCTATATTTCAGTATGGATGAGTTTAGCGTGCTTGGTATGGGGAAAAGCCTATCTCAATCTTCACAATCGCTTTATGCGTTTTATATCTGATAGTTCTTATTGGATTTACATTGTTCATTTGCCACTGATATTTGCAGTGCAATACCCCATGATGGATAAAGACTGGAGTTGGTTGGTTAAATACAGTGCGACTATAACTGTGGTCTTAGTAATGGGCGTGCTGAGTTATTTATTATTGGTGAGATGGACGCCCATAGGCTGGATGTTAAATGGCCGCAGGTAAAAATTATCTGCGTTGCTTCCGCGGCGTTAAAAAAATGGTATAAGTTGCCTGAAAAAGGTTTTACTTGTTTATTACCCAAAATCCCGCAGGCTGGCGGGATTTTTTTTGCTCGGCAGACCGGTGTTAATTAGCTATGCTTTACCTATCATACTTTCAGAAATGGATGACTCTTGATTAGATTTTTACGCCGATCCTTAAGTAATCCGGGCTTGCTGTTGGTGATACTCATCGCCGTGACAGTGGGTGGGATGCTGTGGGTGGTGCAGGCAACGGTTGTTAAACAGGACAAACTGTTTATTTTGCACTCGCAGGAAATGGTGGCCTCTGGCTTGGAGCAGCGCCGCCAGCAATTAGTGGGCGCCTTGCGCGAGTATTCCATGTGGGATGCCATGGCAGAAAACGTCAACCCGGAGCTCTTTAATCGCGAGTGGTTAAAGTTGAATATGTCGGGTTCCGCCTTTGCCAACCAGAGCATAAATATTCAGGCGATTGTAGATCGCCACCAGCAAGTCAACTATCTATTGTTAGACGGCAAATTGGTCGCGCCCGATACCAAAGCCGATAGCCTTGTCCGCATTATTGCTGCTGTTTATCCCCTCGCAGATCACTACAGCCCCTATAGCAAGACACCCTCGCCCTTGGGTTATGTGAAGGTCAATGAAGCGGGCATGGATGTTCATTACCTTGTGATTATGGAACCGATTGTGCTGGAGAACGGTACTAAAGTTCCGCGTAACGGTCGCTTTCTGCTGTTTGCCTCCGCCTTAGACCCCGCATGGGTTGCAGCCTTGGGTGAAAATTTCAGGTTGTTAGAGCCCCAAATTCGCGAGCGGGCATCTGCGCTTGAGCCTAAGTTAGCGCTCTTAAGCCCGCAAGGCGTGGTGCAGGGTTACCTCACTTGGCGATTAGATATGCCCGGCCACCGCATTTTTTCGTCCATGCTGCCCTACATCATTGGCTTGCTACTGATCTTGGTGACCATAGCCGCGCTCTTGGCGCGTTTGGCGTCACACTTGCAATCCAGTCAATTGGAACAGGCGGTGCGTTTGGCCGCGCAGGGCGATGCACTGCGCAGTTTGGCGCTCAGCAAAGATGCCATTCCCAGTTCGCACGCCTATGCCGAAGAAGCCGCGTCGCTCGCGCGAATCACATTGCAATTGCCACATTTATCGGTGTGGGAACAGAGCGATGATCGCCAAACCCTCAGCTGCAAAGCACTTATAGAACAACCGCGAGGCCTCTCTGCATTTGGCCAAACCATTGAGCGCGCCCATGCGCCTTGGTTATTTGAATTGCTTGATACCAAGGCCGGGCTCATAGTTCCCAAAGTCACACAAGCGGATAATCCCGGCTACTGGATCAATATGGGTAGTGCTGGTGCGATCTTGGCCATGCCAACGCTGGTGCGCGATCAAGCTATAGGTTTGGTGTTAGCCATGAACCCCTGGCCCCGCCAATGGCGGCCCGATGAAATTAATTTTCTAGCATCAATTGCGGATATGTTAGCGCTCGCGATTGAATCCCAAGCGCGTAAACGCGCAGAACAAGAACTTGCCCAGCGCATTTATTTTGATGAACTAACCGAGCTGCCCAATCGCATCTATCTCGGGCAACAAGTGCAAGAGCTATTGCTTAAACCACACCAACCGTTGCAGTACGTCTGCGTTTTAGTCAATGTAGAAGGCTTGGTGCTAATTAACGATAAATACGGTGTGGCAACGGGCGATCAACTTTTTGCGGGAATTGCTAAACGTTTGGCGCATTTTTGTGGCGCTAAAGAGCTAGTGGGCAGAGTGGGCGACAATCGTTTTGCGCTGTTATTGGATTTAGCGCGGGGTGTAAATTTACAACAGCGGATGGATATGTTGTTTGGGTTTTTTTCCAGCCCGGTGAAAACCAAAGATATATCGCTATTGGCGCGTTTAAATATTGGTGCGAGCTATTTACAAGGCCCGGAAACCTGGGCGCAGGCGTTGCACAATGCTGAAATTGCCTTGCATGTGTTGCATCGCAGCAATCGCGAAAACACGTGGCTGGAATACAGTTTGGAGCATCACGCCGCCGAGCAGAAAGAGCGTGCCCTGCGCGAAGATTTGCAGCAGGCACTGGAGCGCAAAGAATTATTTTTACTCTATCAACCCATTATTAATTTAAACACAGGCCAAGTATGTGGTGCCGAAGCTTTAATACGTTGGCAACACCCCGAGCGCGGTTTAATTGCACCAGATACGTTTATCCCTTTGGCAGAAGCTACGGGCGCAATTTATTTTATTGGCCTTTGGGTTTTGCGCGAAGCCGTACGACAAATTAAAGTGTGGCAACAGCAAACCGCAACGCACCTTACTATCTCCGTGAATGTCTCTATGATTCAACTTGAGCATCGCGGTTTTGCTGAAGATGTAAGTCGCGTTTTATTAGAAGAAGACGTCAGTGTCGATATGTTGGAGCTAGAAGTAACCGAAGGTATCGCACTGAGTTCCGCACCGGAAGTAGAAGATAATTTAACTTATTTTCGCCGCCACAAAATCGCCCTCGCCATCGACGACTTCGGTACCGGCTATGCATCTTTCAGTTATTTGCGTCGCTTTGAAGTGGGTAAATTAAAAGTTGACCGCATGTTTTTAGACGGCGTACCCGATAAAAAACGCAGCACCAATCTGGTAAGAATGATTATCGCCATGGGTCACACCCTCAATGCGCAAGTCACCGGCGAAGGCATAGAAACCGAAGAACAAGCCACGTTTTTACGCAAAGCAGGTTGCGAATTTGGCCAAGGTTTTTTATTCGGCCGCCCTTTATCGGTAGAGAATTTTTCTAAGCAGATTAATCAGATTTATCGGGTGTCTTGAGTCGCAACTTGTCTAACAGAATCTAATCCCGCCACCCTGAGCGCGAAGCAGTCGAAGGGTTTATGCATTCCAAAGCTGGAGCTTAGGAACGAGATAATCCGACAGTATTATTGAATTCTTATCTTTTCATAAAGTTCGTTATCGGTGGTGGGGCTACAGATGTTTTCATTAAACACAAGTCTTCCGCTGGCTTCAATTTCGATAGATTCGCAGTAACCCACGTAAAAATTTAAAGGCTCATCACCTATGCTGCCGTAAGTGATAAGCACATTTTTCCCTGCTGTTGTTCGTATGGCGTAGTAGTTATAACCGCCATCAGGAAAGCTTTGGTAGGTGTGTTGGTAAACGAAGGATCGGTTGTTTTTCTGTGAATTTTTTACGCAAGCAACAGCAGCATTGTTTTTTCGTTGAGTCTCAGCTTTTGATTTTTTAATTCCCGAAAACCAATAATTAGTCCGCCAGCTCGCGCCGCAATCCATACTGTTTTTACTTATCAAGGGCGCTATATTTATTCCTAGATACGCGCAACAATTTCTCAGACCGTCTTTTGGTTTGCTGTGGTTGCAACTACATAAAAAAGCAATAGCGATAAGAATTAAAAATTTCATATCTTAACCATAAGCGTATGCGTCATTATGATTACAGCAATGGGTTCTTTACATTGAGCGCGAAGCAACTGAAGGTTTTTAACACTCCAGCTGCTTCACTCACTAATACTTAGTGCATAGCATCAATAAAAGTTTCAAACGTTGGTGTAGCCATTTCATTGTGGGTTTCTTTTAATTCAATATTTTTTATATCGAGCGTTGGGTTATTTAAACCCTGCACGCGATTAACAAAATTCAGATTGGGAATATAATTACCCTGGCGTGTGCCTGAGGTAAAAATAGAAATTGTTTCAGATTTTGGTTGCGCTAAAGCAATTTTCAGTTTTTCCTGAATTTCTGGTGGGTTTGCCCAGAAGGCGCCATCGCTCAAGGCATAGGTAGTAAAATAAGGTTTTTTATTGGTTTCCTGACTCAATAAAATTTCGCCGACAGTCGCTCCCAGTGACGCACCCCAAAAAATACGATTGGAGTTGGTGCGATACTGTTTTTCAATTTTTGGAATAATTTCTTCTTTCAAAAAGCGAATGTAATTAGTTGCGCCGGGTAACTTGTAATCTACCATGCGACGATCTTCCGGACCTTGCTCAATAGCCACCACAATAAAGTCTTTGTGGTGTGCTTCTACCGCTTTGTGAAATTCCTTCACCCACTGGCCATCGGTTAAGTAGAGCACTGGGTATTTTTTGTTTGATGTCGCGTAATTCGGCGGCAAATAAACTGAGTAGGGATATTCAATATTGGTGTGCTTGGATTTGTACTTCAAGCCGTCAGTAAACTTGCCTTCAACTTTATATTCGGCGACGGGTATCCAGCGGGAGCTCATAAAGTTGCCGGTGGCTTTAAACGCGCCAT